>WJJB01000272.1 GCA_014729935.1 Candidatus Bathyarchaeota archaeon
ATTCGGGCATTCTCTTGTACCTACCACAATTTTTCCCTTTTTTTTCCAATTAGCTATTTCATTGTTCCGCGGTTCATGCACGATGGTTTCTTGATTCATGGAATTTCGTGAATATCTTGGATATGTATCCTGCTTCCAGTGTTCGAGACAACTGTTTTAATTAAAACTCGCTTGGTAATATTTTTTGCCGCGAGCATGGGGCAAATTCTTTTTTAGTGTGCACTTGAATTGTATAATCAATTACTCCAATAAATATGAAAAGGTGATGGAATATTCAAATACGTCTTGTGCTCGTTGCGGGAATATTATTTGGCATAGGTGGGACGATTCTCACGTTCTCGGTCATGCTTTCAGGCGTGGCAGGCTTGGAATTTGGATCA
The DNA here is from genome assembly GCA_014729935.1 of Candidatus Bathyarchaeota archaeon. Classification (GTDB taxonomy): domain Archaea; phylum Asgardarchaeota; class Lokiarchaeia; order Sigyniarchaeales; family Sigyniarchaeaceae; genus WJJB01. Next base: position 381 of record WJJB01000272.1, read on the forward strand.
TTGATTGCTTATTACGTTGCAATGGGATTCCTTGTCGCCTTGATTCTCGTTTCCCTGGTGAATTCATTCACTCAAAAGGTGTACGTGCACCCAGATGATAAGTTATTCGGAAATATTTTTACCTATATCTTATTCATGGCTGTAATCCTTACCTTGGGCAATTTCTTTGACGAGCAAATGAAAGAATTCAGTTACGATGCTGGTGTCTATATCCTGACGACCTTCGTTTTTGTTTATCTCGTCTTGATCTTGGCGAGAAAGATCGGGTTCCACGAGTTGTTGGATGATACCAACAAGCGGGAGAAGGAATTAATTGCCAGGTTCATCCTATTTTCCATCTTGGTGGGTGCAGGATTGGTTTTCATGAAATACCTGTATGATCAACTGTACGAGATAATGGAATATGGCTGGGGGGTCGTCATTATAGGTGCATCGACTTTTATCGTGATAATGCTAATTGGAATATCAAGTTGGAAGAAATATGAACCGGTGGGAACGGGATCGATGGATGAATGAAGTGCCATTCATTCGATCAATCCATTCTCTTGTTTTTTTTCACGTACCTGCCCCTTGTTTCGATGCGTTCAATTCTCTTAAGGATGTCATCTATGGATGCACCGCGAGAGCTGTATTCCCTCCCTTCTTCATACCCCTCTAGGAATCTTGGAAAGATCTCTGCAAAATATTCTGCATGGGTTGACGTGAGAACTCTCTTGAAAAGGTGGATATCCATGCTCACATCCTCTAAGCTGGTAGAGAACATTGCTAAACCGAAATCGATTATTCTGGGAATCGTGCCTCTGCTTTCTCCTTTTACCTGCAATACATTGGACGTGGTGATATCCCCGTGCACGATGCCAGCATTATGAATCCGGGCAACTTGGTTACCCAATTCCTTGAACACGCGGGCTGAAGGTACAGCACCATTTTCCAGCGAATCCTTGATGGATTTCCCGTTGATGTATTCCATGATGATGGTACATGAATCCAAGTCGACCTCGTAAAGCGTGGGAACGGGGATGCCGTTACATGCAAGCTTTTCCAAGATTCGAGCCTCGTTTACCGTCCTGCTCGTCCTGATTTGGGCATCCAGCAGGTGATGACGATATGGTTTCCTGGTTCGGATCTTGTAGAGCGCCTCCCATTCCAGCCATGTCCCACGAAAGAGCCGGGCCTCCGCTCCCTTCTTGAATGCCACGAGGGTGACACCCCGTTTATCTTGCATGTCCTCCATTTTATCTCTCCTGCCTCCAAGGGATATCGACTTGATCTAGCCTCCAGTTCGGCATGACCCTTGATTCCTCCAAGCTGGTGGTGTTCCCTTGGTCAAATTGCAAGAATCCGGTCCATGCTATCATTGCACCATTATCTCCCGCCAATTTCCTTGGTACAACGTGAAAACTCGCATCCTGTTCTAGTGCCACTATATCAATCATTTTCTTTAATCTATCGTTAGCTGCAACACCCCCGGTGAGTAATACCTCTTCCTTACCAGTATGCGCAACAGCCCGCTCTGTCACCTCCGCCAGCATCGCAAATGTTGTTTCCTGGAGACTATTTGCAATATCCTCGAGGTCATGCTTCGCCAACAACCGGATTGCCGAGGTTAGGATCCCGGAAAAGGAAAGATCCATTCCTTTAACCACGTATGGTAAATCAAGCAAGAGATCCGATTTCCTTGCCAATTGCTCGATCTTTGGGCCACCTGGGTGTGCCAAGCCCGCTTCCCGTGCGAAGGTATCAAGCATGTTACCAAGTGCAATATCAAGCGTTTCCCCAAACACTTGGTACCGTCCGCACTTCAATGCCGATATAATGGTATTTCCCCCGCTCACGTATAGGCAAAGTGGATCATCGCACCCACATGCCACGCGTCCAATTTCAACGTGTGCAACACAATGATTGACACCCACCATCGGTATCCTCAATCCCGCTGATAGGGTCCTGGCAATGGTGGCTCCAATTCGCAAGCAAGGACCCAATCCCGGTCCTTGTGAGAATGCAATCAGGTCGATGTCACGAATGGAGACTTTCGCTTCTTTCACGGTTGTGGAAATGACTCCATCAAAGCAATCTTGATGATGCATTGCGGTTTTCAGCGGATGCAAACCTCCCGTTTCGGGAATGTATGTATCGCTTACCAAGTTCAATACATTCCCCGCATCATCAACAATGCCCGCGCTAAAGGTGTGGGCTGTCGATTCCAACCCTAAAATGAGCATGATCCACGCCTGGTGACTTCATGATGCAACTGAAAAAGGAAAAGACGAGATCACCCGCTTAGCAACGGATGATCCGAGGGGATCATCTACGGTATTGCTCGCTGCGCCTTGGCCTTCTTTGCCTAGTCCGCCTCGATCCACGGCTCCGAACATTACCATCCTTGGTCAAGAACTGCGTGAAGCTGCAATTACCGCACGTTCGCCTATCGTAATGTTGTGCCATGTAGAAGCCAGGACCGCAGCGCGGGCATTGGACATTTGACCTCACGATCGTTCCATCTTCTCCCACGCTTAAAATTGGTTTTCTCTGTGCCTTCTTTTTCTTTTTTACCTTTTCTTTCCTTGGTGCTGGCCTTCGCTTCTTCCCCATGCAATTTCAACTCCTTATTTCTTTCGTCTTCCCTTCTTCTTCTTTTTCGGTTTCTTCTCTTCTTTCTTGAGGGCATCCCTTTCCTCTTTCTTCATGTTACGGAGTTTCACGTAATTTGGCTCATTCTTCGTGGATTCCTCGTCTTCATAGATCATGGCAAGACCGGTAACTGCACGCTTCCCAAATCTCGTGGTTATCTTCCTGACAAATACGTGGTCGAAGTCCGCATTGTGCATTGCTGCTAGCTTCTCCTTGACCTCTATTCTATCAGGGGGGGAATCCTCATCGATCATGAAACTGATTTCCTTCCGTTTCAAGAGGGGATTTTCTGTAGTTTCAAGTATGGAGATTTCCAACATTTATCACGACATTATATATTGTGTGGAAAAAGGATTGAAATAATTAAAGCATTTGCAAGGACCAATTTGTTACATTCCTGGGCGTGCCGTGACTTTCAGTCTTGTAACCCGAATCATTAACAATTCAAGAATCCTTAGAAACCATGGATTACCAGATTCTCAACATAGGAGCAACGAGTCATGATCTACCCGTGGGGCAAGAATCACCGGGACAAGGCGAAAAGGGCGCCATCGCTGGATATCCCCAAGCAGGTGGTCACCAGGATGCAAGTATTCACCTTGATAATGGTGGCATACGTGATCGTGGATATGGTGCTTGCCAATCATTTCAAGGCATACCTCTTCAATGATGGAATACTCGTATTTCTTTTCCTGTACGTGTTACCTGCGATTGCCGTCCTTGCCGTGTATCTTGCATGCATGCTTGTTATTTTCAAGCACAAGTCTACCGGCATCCATGGTGGTCGGGAACGCAAGCATGCCTCCAAGGAAATGGACATGTTTACCTCCTTTTTCTTCCCAATGGGCGTGCGTTCGCTTAAAATGCCACTTGAATTACGCCCTGAGCTCGCCAAGATCCACGGGGATCTGATCGCGGGTAGACAAGAGGAAACCCTGCCGGTGATCGAGCAATACATCTCGACGCGTGCTCCACGCAAGATCATCACCTGCGGTGACGTGATTTCGAAAAATTTTCTCAAGATGCAAGAGCTACCTGATATCATGGTTGTTGATGGCAAGACCTGTCGCAAGGAATACAAGCTTGACGTTCCGGGAGAATATCAAGCCATTGATATTGAAAATCCAACAGGATCTATTAGCAGGGAGGCTTGGTTCGCAATCAAGAATGCGTTTTTTGTTCATCGGAAGCTTCTCATTAGAATAGTCAAGGGCGAGGAAGATTTACTCGTCTTGCCCCTCGTGTTACTTGCCCCGGTAGGTTCAATCGTTTCGTATGGACAACCACCCGTAACTGATACCAATCCCCCCATTCCATCTGGCGCCGTGATGATTCCCGTTTCAAGGAACAGAAAGAAACACTTTTTCGATGTGTTATCGCGATTCGAACGCGTGAGATAGACCTAAATGCCTTGGAAGCGAAATTGAACTGAATACCACACGCAAGAAGTGAAAAAAGAGATGTCACACAAATACGTGATCGCTGGTCCATCATCACAAGCATTGGCAGTGCAGGTATCCAAGTTGCTTGGAATGCCTGCCATTGAAACAGAGTTCAAGAAATTCCCGGACGGGGAAAATTACGTCAGGTTGAAAATTGAAGATGAAGATTCATTGGCTGGTTCCGAGGTATTCATCATTCAAACAACAGATTTCCCGCAAAATGACCACTTGTGGGAGCTCCTATACTTGATCTCCATCTCAAGGCGCTTGCAGTGTGAAAAGGTTCACGCTATTGTACCATACTTGGCATATTCACGACAGGACAAGGTGTTCAGGCAGGGTGAAGCCGTTTCAGCGGAATTGATCCTCACAATGATCGAGCATGCTGGCGCCACCAGTTTTTCCACCATTGACATTCACGCGCCATCGGTGCTTTCCATTCTCTCCATTCCCTCCTATAACTTGGACGCCATGCCAGCACTCGCCCAGCACTTGAATGACGTAGAGCTCGTTAATCCTGCCGTGATATCCCCGGATAAGGGCTCGCGAGCGAGAAGCGGGCAATTTGCCAAGCTCATAAACGCCGAGCTTGTTGAATTTGACAAGAGCCGGGACACGATAACGGGTGAAATCTCCATGGATGGAGATGCAAAGGATGCAGATCTTCAAGGGCGGGATGTTGCCATCGCCGATGATATCATCGCCACCGGTGGTACCATGTCTGCAGCAATCTCCTTGGCAAAGAAAGGGGGCGCCAGGAAATTGTATGCATTGTGCACCCATCCATTGTTGATCAAAAATGCCTGCTTCCGCCTGTTCAATGCTGGCGTGGAGGATGTGATCGGGACAAACACGGTATCCTCCCAAGTTAGCAAGGTTTCCGTTGCACCGTTGATCGCGGACCACGTGGTAAACCTCTAATGGAATGGCAGTCATGTCATCCCCACCCCTCGTTTTTTTCATCCTTGGAAGGGATTTGGAGCGTGATGGCACGCTAAATCGAGATGTAACTCCTCACTTGCCAATAATGGAAATTTCCTCACTTCTTTCCACATTCACCAGCCAGCCAAGTATCTTGTTGGAACCAATCGCATATAGGATGTACATGTCACCTCCTGGCATCCCCCTGGACTCCGGATTGATTGAGTTCATGAAACGGGCTACCACGCTACATTTCATGGGCACCCAAGATTACAAATACCATTCACCTATGGAATCCTTGCAAGATGCAACTCTTGACTTCTTGGAGGTGATCGAAGCGGATCAATCCTTCCTTGATCACCTTTCAAGTCGAACCCAACTCAAGACGGGAATGGTAACCTTTTCAATCGCACGGATCTACCACGGGGTTCCCATTACCAAGGATATCGATCAGGCGATGAAGGAAAGGCTGGGGGAGATCTTCAGGGTACACGCTAGGATGAAAGTGAATTTGGAAAACCCGGACATTCCCATCAACATTCTCATCAGCACGCCTGCTGGTACAAGGGTTGGATTCATGTTCTTTATCTCTCTCCATGGCAGGGGATACCGGAAGCGCGATTACACCCACCGTCTCTCTGGCAAGCGTCCCACGTTCGCCGTTGGAACCATGAACCCGCCATTAACAACGTTAATGGTGAACTTGTGCACGATGAAGCCAACCTCTCGTAGCTTGTTCCTTGATCCCTTTTGTGGCACCGGTGGTATCCTGATCGAGGCACTGGTCCAAGGGTTTCCCGTGCTCGGGCTTGATATTGATGGATCCAAGTTAGAGGGGTGCAGGAAGAACCTGCTGCACTTCAACCAACGGGGAAATTGGAATCCTGTTGGCATCCACTTGGTTCAGGGAAGCATCTTCAATCTCCCATTCAGGGACGGCCTAGCTGGAGGTGTCAATGGAGCGATCAGGATCATCTGCACGGATCCCCCCTATGGAAGAATCAGCTCGTTGAACTCGCGCCCCCTGCTTGGTTACATCACGAAACTCCTGCATGTGGGTCTGAACGCCAAAAAGATCTGTTTTGCAATGCCCGAGCGGAAAAAAAACAAGCTAAAAAGCGTGTTGGGTGAGTTCATGGTAAAATCCCCTTTTTCCTTCAACGTGGAGGTTATACCTTACCACCACCACTCGAGTTTCAAGCGAGTCATCGTTCAGCTGGTGCGGAAACCTGCCTAAAATGCCATGGCGACATTCTAGTCCAATGGAAAACCTCGAGGCTCGAGCACGATTCCATCCTTGGTTGGGGGTGCTAGCCAATCAATCAATGTTCGAACATTCTTGTATTGGATGAAAACTGCGATGGGCCCCATTGGAGATTCACCTGGAGTCGCAAAATGTACCTTGTTTTTCAATGCCGCTTGCTTGTGAAGCATGAATCTGAATGCCGTTCCATCGATTGAATTTCCGAGGAACATGCGCCTTGCTGTCTCAACAATTCCCTGCTGTCGCAATAAGGAATGGAGAGTATCGAGTGACTCCCGCCCCACCATGATAATCCTGCAATTCTCGCATGTAGTCTTGTATGATGTTCGGGGGTCACCAAAGATGGTGGATTCTTCCTCCACGACCCGGCATTCAAGCCCGCTCGGTTCAAACGGGAAGATATTCAGCGCGGCCGTGATCACGACGTTCCTGTCCTCCGTTGGATACACCGGGAACATGATGGTGGTTTGGATCATCTCAACGTCGCCTTTGTTGATAGGATTTGTCTCATCACGTGTACTATATCCTCCCGTAGCTTTTCAACGCTCGTGTTTTCATCGTTTATAATCATGGCATCTGACATGGCGATGACATTGCCAATACCAAATGCCAGTTCTCTCATGTCCCGTTCCTTGCAGTACTTCAAGGTTTTTTCATCATCCTGCCGTCCCCGATTCATCATCCGCTCGTGACGGGTCGCCGGGGGGGAAAATATTCCCACCAAGCTCATGGTCCAATGGTTCCTGAATAATTCAACCTCATGGAGGGATCGAATGCCATCTATGATTACCAGATTGCTATCTTCGATCTTCTCTTGTATGTACCCGATCGTCAACCTGGCAACCGCATCCTGCCCGTGCTTCTCCCTAAGTTCTTCTGCCATCAAGCCAAGGGTGCGAGCATTTAACGGCAAACCTTGTCTCCTGATTTCCCTTCTCACCATGTCACCCATCGTGATGATATCACCATTCATGGCCGTTCGAATGATTTCCAATGCAGCGGTTTTCCCGGAACCTGGCATCCCGACAACCCCAACGACGGTCATGTGTTCATGCATGATGCGATGTAATCCCGCAGGTCTTATAAATGTTCAATCCATCAACGTCTTGAGTTACATGGTCATTATCCGCGGTTTGGAGGAAAGTGAATTCCTTTCCAAGTTATATCCATTACTGGAGCGCTGCTTCGAAGGTAGCAAGGAAGACAAGCGGTTTTACAACCTTCACCACGAGCGCCCCTATAACGCCCCCGCATGGGATTATTCTCGAATCGCGCTCGTTGATGGCCAGCTCGTCTCACATGTAGGTATTTGGAGCTTCACCATGAGCGTGCCAGGAGGGTTCAAGATGCCCTCTGGTGGCATTCGGGACGTTTGCACCGATCCCGCGTTCCGAAGACGGGGACTCGGGCATCTCCTACTCGAGGATGCTCTATCGTTCATGAGATCCAAGGACATGGCGTTTTCCGTCTTGTATGCCGGCCCCCGCCAATTTTACCGGCAGAAAGGCTGGGAGGTGGCGATACCAGGATACAGGTTCACCTTGGATGCGTCAAGGATCACGTGCAAGGGAGAAGGCGACCACGCGTTCACCATCAACGAGACCACCAGTGAGCAGCTGGTTCATGGCATCTTTCGAATGAGAAAAGCAACGAATGCATTCCTGTGGTTCGTGGTGGAGAGGGATATTGGCTACCTGGAACGCATGATTGATATTTCGTTGCAGGACCCAAACCAGCACGTGGTGAGCTGCTCAGATAGCACGGGACACCTCGAGGGATATGCATTACTAAAGGTGAATCCCAGGAATGAACGGTCATCCGTCCAGATTCTCGAAGCTAGATTCACCACGGGTAGTGCAACCCGCAGCAAGGGTATCATCGATGCATTCTTGGCATTCATCAAGGATAGATTCGATCCCGGAAGCATATCGGTGCAATTATCCCCCAACCACGACATCACCAGGCGGATGATGGGATTGGGTGCCTTGGATCGCTCATCACTACTCACCGGGTGCATGGTGCAGGTCGTTAGCACGAGGGTATTCCTAGAAGTCTTGCTTGGTGGAATCAATCACATGCTTCGGGCACAACCGGCAAGCATCCCATCGACTTCCATTTCGTGTCGATTCATCGTTAGAATTGGCACCAAGATCAATTCCACGCCAGAAAGGAGGCCGTGCAGGATCTTTTTTAATCTCGATCCAAGCGATGGAATCCCGCGGTTCGAGCTGGCAGGGGGAAACGAATGCAAGGAAGAGAGTCATGTTCCAGAAGTTTCCATGTCCCGGGAAACCTTCTTGTCGGTACTTTTCTCCCCTATCCTGACGGTAGGTGATGCACTCGATGAAGGGCTCATTCAAGCCCCAAGGAGCCTGCATGCCGTGATCAAATTGATGCTGGATCACGCATCATGGGACTTGGAGCCCCGGGATTACTTTTGAAAGAGAATTGAGGGAATCATCAGCTATCAACCCACGTCGCTAGCGTGGATCGATGGATTAAGGGGGCACCTTCATTGGAGCGAATTGAAACCGGAAAATGACAGCAACCTGCAAGGAAATATCCATTCCGTTCAGCCAGCCCGACCCCGTGGATGCAAGACACGGGAACGGAAACAAAAATTGAGGCGGGTATCATTAGGAAACTTGCCAACATCCCATCACGGCTGGCAGCTAACTACTTCATTGGCAGGAAATTATTCGATTTCTTCAGGAAACGGAGGAAAACGGAACATATGCAATCGCTCCTGTGAGGGGGCGCTTCGAACTCACCATCGAGACAGAAATATCTGCCAACAAGGTACTAGCGAATAGCACCTGCACATCCCGGTAGCTAGAAGATGCGGGTGTTCCAGGGAATGGAATCGAGGTGGTGGTGGGAGGCGTGGATGCATCCTTATTATCCATCCCCAAGGAGTTTGACCGGGATGCTGCCAGGGCAAGTCTGGACCTTCCTTCAGGCGTTCCGCTGATGAAGAAAAAGCGGTTGTACCTGTTGATTCACGTGGTGTCCAACCCCGAGCTTGAAAATAATCGAGCACATGCCCTCATAACGGGAATGACCATCTAAAATAAGGAAGCGGTGAGGATCCGCTTTTCTATGGCATGTACTTGGGACATCCAAGGATAGATTTCAGGATCTACTTAATATTGTACATGCCGCACGTGTTCGAAACACTCCATCCCTTTTCATGATTGCAAGCTGGAGGGATGAAACCCCTGAACCCGGGCACGTGCCACGCGCACCCCCGATCGTGGCAATTCGGACCACGCAGCATCGAAATGCTCCAATGCAAGGAAAGGCAATGTTAATTAACGTCGCATCGTTATTTCAACCAGTAAGCCACTTCTCGCAGCGGGTTGGGGTAGCTTGGAAATCCCGCAGGGCTCATACATCTTGGCTCGATATGCCAGGATTCATGGGGAAACCCTGAGATCGGTTGTTCAAATCAACCACCCGCTACTTTTCCAAGCTCATCACTTAGTAAGTAAAGGAATTTGATGATTGGTTCGGATTTCACTCCCAATTTTTCTAGAATTTACTCCCACTGTCCAGATTTCAGTCCCACTCTATCGAAAATCTCCCTTCTTCTTCATAAAAAAAATATAACAGGGAAACACCCTTCAAAGCCCTGTCCGGAAAGTACCCCTGTTCAAGAGTCAATTTATCTGAGCATCCCTCTCTTGTTGGTGGATTTCCTTTTATTCTTAAAAATCATGGAAAAGCATACTACAACGCCAATGATAGATCCTATAATTAATGATAGAAACCACCATGTTGTATAGAATGGTGTTGGTTGGTTTAAAACCATTTTAAAAACAAGATTGCCGTTCTCTTTCACAACAGATGAGAGTAATACTCCCGTGCTCGAAGAATATATATAGATTTATTGCAAAGAATCCACGGTGTATTGAAAAGTATATTTCGTAAAACTTGAGATTATGACATTGTGCCCTTCTGAGGATTGTAATTTTAGGGCTAAATCGAAATCAGGGCTCAATAGTCACATTGTAGATGAACACTGGGATGAGTATAGAGATGAATTCTAAGGTTAATAATAGGTTGTAAGTATTCGACGATTTGCGGGAATAACTTTCACGACGCATCCAAATCTTGATGCTATTATTCACTTGAGGTATACAAGCATGGCGAACGAGGAGAATTTCAGGAACGCAACCTTCGAGGAAAAATACCGGATGTTCATGGGTGCGGATATACGCCCATCTGATGTGAAACGAAATGCCGAACAAGCAGCATCCATGTGCCTTTGCGTAAAATGCCCGAGCTACGCGGGAACCGACGAAACCGGGCTGGTGTTTTGTACCATTGGAAAATCAACCAAAATTCAGGAAAATAAGGGATACTTGTGCCCAAGTTGTGCAATTTCAAGGACCATGAGCCTACGTTGGGATGCATACTGCATCAAGGGTGATGCTGCTTCCCTTTCGGATCTCGCAGGGAAATGAGAAAAGGTTAAAAAAAAATCCTGGGACATCACGTGAATGAAGGATATTGGCACGCTTCGGGGCGTTTTCTCCTTCACGGTTACCCGACCGGGGGTTAAAGTAATCATCAAGTGTACCTTGATAATCAGGGGTAACTCGCATGGAGGGGATCTACCAAATCATTGGATACCCCCGGATCAAGAAAAACGCAGGTCAATGAACCAAGTAGATGAAAGACATTAAGTGGCAATCTTTCTAGGATTGGAATGTACCATTTCCATTCACCGATTACAACCACGATTTCACCAACGGGAATGAATCATGCGCGATCGATCACCGGACACGTGTTTCCAGTTTAAAAAAAGAGGAATCTTGGTCGAGAAACCCTCGAAGATGCCAAAACCTGGCCCTTATTATCCATGCCTGGTTGAAATGGCCGGTATCAAGGATTTTCCATTTGATTACGCACTATATTTCTCGACAGACCATCATCGTGGTCGTGGAGGTATCTGGCTTTATCTCTGCAATGGGGTGCCATCCGAGGCTGGGAATTGGAAATCATATGATCATGCCGTGAGGGATGGTGATTTCGATTACTTGGACAGTAAACCCCGCAAGAATCCCGTGTTCGTGGATAAAATTCAAGGAAGGCATCACACGGAAACCCCTCACGCAAATATAGTCGATGGAAAGGTGTACATGACCTACCACCACGGCGGCAGCTTTGGACTGCAGCCAACGTTACTTGCAACATCTTCGGATGGGATTAACTTCGAGCGCGTCAACGGACCGTTGGATTCCATTATCATTCCTGCCAAACTACATGGAGGGCATACGGGTTACTTTCGGTGGGCTCCAAATCCCTTTCATGGGGTGCATTGGAAATACATCGGGTATTCCTTGCATGGTGGTGGAGACAATTACCATTCTGCCATGTGGGGTTCGAACGATGCAATTTCTTGGAAAAAAATCCACGTGTTCACGCCAAGGGAAGGATATGCAATGCAGGATGAGAATCTCATCATGATCTGGCACGAGATCAATCCAAACGCGGTTGAAAGAATCGGAGATGATGAATACGTGCTCCTCTCCGCGGGTGGAAATCGTGCATCGGGTGGAAGCGCCCGGGTCGTGAAATTATTTGAAATTTTCTTGGAAGGGGATGGAAAAACCTTGAAACGGGAATGCCGACAGGTGCTCCCTAATGGTAAACCGGGGGACCCTGATAGCGAGGAAGCTGCGGAACCCACCATGGTGCGAATCGGCGATACATGGCACTTGATATACATCGGCACGACCAATAAAGCCAAGCAAAATACCATCATGGCTGCAATTGGCAACTTCAATCCCGATGCAGCACCAAGCAAGGTACTAGCATGAAGAATCAGCAACTACTTGGAGTAGCAGGACTGCAAAATTCATGAAGGCCTTGTCGAATTTATCTTGCGAGATCGGTAACTTGATGATGGGCATATCTCCAAGCTTTTTTCCTTATGAACGATAAGAAATTGAAAGAAATACCGGTGGCATGATGGTTCACGCGAACACAACGATTCAGGAAGAAAATCATGCCAACCAGAAAGGCGCACGCAAATTGGAAAGGAACTCTAGAAAAAGGAAGTGGGACGTTGGAAGTGGAGAGCGGGTTATTCAATAATGCCAGTTATTCAGCGGGAACTCGGTTTGGGGACAAGAAAGGGACAAATCCCGAGGAATTGATCGGTGCTGCACATGCAGGATGTTTTTCAATGGCACTATCCTTGGTCTTGGGAAAACACGGGTATGAACCAAGGAATATCAATACGAAAGCAGAAGTTACAATCGAACAGGAACCGCTGGCAATCACCAATAGCGCGCTTCACGTGAAAGCACAAGTGCCAGGAATCGAATTAGACGCCTTTAATAAGATTGTCAAGCAAGCAAAGGAGGCATGTCCCGTTTCTAATGCCTTGGCAGGAATAAACATCACCTTGGATGCACAATTGATTCCTGAATGATCGTAAAATAAAAATGGTGAAAAAAACGCATGCAACCTATCGGGCCACTCATGATCGAGCATCGCCTCATCGAGCGAATGATCGATGTCTTGGTGAAGGAATCGGAGCGCTTGGATTCAGGCGGGGACGTGGATGCCGTGTTCATAGACACGGTAGTGGATTTCATTCGCACGTATGCGGATAAAACGCATCACGGCAAGGAGGAAGATATCTTATTCAGGGAGCTGGAAGGGAAATCCCTAAAGCCTGATCATGAAAAAACCATGAAGGAACTTGTCCAAGAGCACGTGGAGGCGAGGGAAATGACAGCCGCACTGGTAAGGGCTAAGGATGCATTCTTGGAAGGTGATCGATCTGCGCTGCAAGGCATCAAGGAAAAAATGGCAGCCTTGGTGCAATTCTACCCGGCGCACATAGAGAAGGAGGATAAACATTTCTTCAAGCCGGTGATGAAATATTTCACCAAGAAGGAGCAGGATGCAATGTTGGAAGAGGGACGAACCTTTGATAGGCGAATGATCCACCGGAAATACCTCTCGATAACTGAGCAAGGGGAAATTCGTGTCGGGAAGGATCCATCACGTGAGTCCAGTGATTGGATCGAGTACATGTGAGTGAATACTCCGCCTTGAAACGCGGGTGAGTGAAGCCTTCTCCTACCCGTGCGTCGGTAAAAATCCGATCTTCTTGGTGATGATCATGTTGCACGTTCCCTTCCCTTTCCGCCATTTATGATGACGCCGGGACCATTGAATTCCTGAAACATCCGTGGGGGAAACCAACTCTCATCCTGAACGTGGGGGACTTCTCGACAAGAAGGTAAAAGTCTTCTTGGCAAGCAATAATGTTATTTCAACGCTCACTTATGGATCTGGTGAAACCAGCACTAGACCTGTTATTCCACTGTCCTGAAATCTTGCCGTGATGAATTTAGACCTGACAGAAATATAAGGGATAACATGCAAGGATGATTGACGATCATCATAAAGAATAGGATCGTGACCCGTGTGGTGCTGGAATAATTTTCCCTTCTTGCTACCAATAATCGGAAAGAGGTGGAGGAACGGGGAAAGATCAACAACGCATGAATTATCCGCGTCGGAATCATCTCTTGCGGGGCACGTATCCCTTAGTAAACAGGGCGCCAGTCATGTCAACCGAACAGAATCCAGAAAGCGACACCGGTAATCCAACAGGAAAGGAAATCAAGGATGCACACTCTCGAGGAAATGCCACGAGGAAAGGCACTTCTATAATGAGGCTTGTTAAATTAACAATTAACAAAGCCCGTTCCTTCCTGCAGGGCACCGTGGAAACCGCTTCCGGTAGGAAATACATGCTGCTCGTGCACGGGCTCATCATGGGTATAGCGGTCATGGTTGTATTCATCTTCAGGTATGATTTGATACCTGGTGCTTACCGTAATGATTTTTCTATATATTACTTCTCGGCAAGGTTATTCGTTGAGGGGGGTTACGAGAACATCTATACTATTGGCTGGTTACCCGGTCATTGTGATTGTGCGCATTTTCGTTACTTTCCCACTACAACCTTGTTTTATCTTCCACTTGGAATACTACCCTCCGTGGAAATAGCCTATCTTATGTATGTTGGATTTGCGTTCGTCATGGTTGCTTGCACGTTATATCTCATTCGCCAAATTTCGAAGAAATTAACCGGGGCTCAAGTCCCTGATTCCCCGATATGGCAATTATTCTCGTTCGTGTATCTCATTTCGTATTCACAATACGTAGCTTATAACCAAGGACAACCCTCCCATGCAATAGGCTTACTCTTGCTTATTGGGATGTTTTTTTGCGTGTCTGGCAAGCAGGGCACTGGATTATTGTTCACGGGTCTTGCAATGGCATTAAAACCCACCTCCATGTTCATTATTCTCTTCCTGCTTGTATTTTCACCATCGATTCGAGATTTCTTGAAACGAGGTGTGCTACTCCTTGCTCCGGTCTCCACCAGCATCCTGTTCTTTTTAGCATATCCAGGATTACTGGGGGATTTCCTTGAGATGATGGGATATAACGCGTTCAATTACGGGGTGCCCCTCCCGTCGGTATCACTCACGAACCTGCTAGTCACGCTCTCGGGATGGCAGGATTCCCATTTCGTTTTTTTCCTCATCACTGCGACCATGTTCTCGGGATATATCCTTTTTGGCATGCGGTCCAAGATAAAATCCTTGACAACGCCACAACGCGATGCACTGGCGTTTTTCCTTGGATCTGCTTGCTATTTCACATGCATGTTTGACGTGTGGCCCTCGCAACTTCCCTTCTTCACCCCATTTATCGTTATCTTTTTCCTAAGTTCTCCCCGGGTGATCAAAATTACCAGAAAGGAGCTTAGTAATGATAAAGGAGACTCGGATGATGAAAGTTCAAGCGAAACACGAAACCATGAACCGGAAGGGTTCTTGCAGCAGGCTGCCAAGGTTACACGGACTTATCCATTCAAGGTGTGCCTGCTTCTTTCAGTATATTCATTAATAACCATGTTCTATGACGGCTCCCGGGCGCTTTATGCCGCGTTTCCGGGAAACACGGGTCTTGGTATCATGTTTCATGGACTTCAGGTAACCACATGTCTATCAACTACCTACTTGTCCCTATACATGGTGCGCCAGTTCTCCCTGCAAGAAGAGTGGTTTGGTAGAATGAACACACCTGCCATAGTTACAACTGCTTAGAAGCTACCGGTGTCGCGTCCATGAGCACGAATGCGGTGATCGTTGAACTTTCGTATGTCTTAAGAATATCCTCATCTATTACTTGCTCGATGGCCACCACGGCTCCATCATCATCGAGTCGGTAAGACCAGCCATTTTCGTAATCCTGCTTGATGGAAATACCTTCCGTCGCGTCAATCAAGGCGATGCTCGCAATATGTTCACTTGGCATGAATCTCCCGGCCCGCTCGAGGGTGGCAACCAGCATCCCATCTTCGAACTCGATGGATCTCACGGCTGCCGTGGATGGCTCGGTGGCTGGGCCTTTTGCCTTTTCCACCCTAATGGTGCCACCTACGATGAATTCACCCCTCTCGTTTTTTACATTCATGTACTTGAGGATGCGGCCGAATAGCGGGATTTTTTTCACCGGAGTCTTGAAATACGCGGTGCTGCATCGTTCCAAGGAGAGTAAATCACTTAACCTGCCAGATACATTCAAGTATTCAAAAGGAAGTGTCACGCCAGCCCAGTGTAGCTTGAATCCCGCCGTGTGGAGGATGAAGGTGCCATCGGTATCATAGGTCATGTCTAGAGGGAATAAAAACGGGTACTCTGGTTCAGGCACGATGGCATAGCTTGCGATGGACCCATCGGCATCATGTTCCAAGCCCTCGATTTTCTCACCAAAAAGATTCCAGAAGATGATTCGACGCCTTTTGGGGTCATGGTAAATGGGCGTGGAGATGATATTCAAGTCATCCAAGGCTATGATGCCAAGGTTCATGATGAGTGCTTCCTGCCACGGGAATACGTTCTTTATGACTAGCATGTCCCCGGGTATCTTGGTGGTGGGATCCCCGATGCGCAATGGAAAATCAGTTGGATCCCAGGTGTCGTTCATCTCCTCCGTGGTGAATTTCACTTGGCGACTAATTTCCCCGCTTCGCTTTACCCCGCGCCAGTGTCTATCCAACCTAAGGATGGGCCAGCCATATCGTTTCGGGATGATATACTTCACTCGAAGGGTGAAGTTGTATTCCTTCCCGGGATCATACAAGCCGCCTGGAACGATATTGATGAAACGAGCGTCCGTGGAGATTTCCGCATGGATCCCAAGATCATGGTTAGAAATTATCTCGGTATCGATAATCCTGGCGTCTTGCAATTGGTGGTCTTGAAGTAATGCCAATTGAAAGAACAACACGTTCCCCCGCATCTGTGGTTTTGGCAAGTGGATATCGCCAGTCCGTGAATCAGTGATATTGAAAATAACTCGACCACCAGGACTCACGAAGAAGAGGTGGGTACCATTCGCCGGCCAATCCGGGTTTGGATCGAAGCAACAATTTGGATCCGACCTTGCTTCTCCACTTTCCATGTAAACATGGGGGATGAAATACAGATTGCCATTCTGGTTGCCGGCGTGCACCCCGCCGGGCGAGAGGGCGATAGAGGATGGCACAAAATGACACCGCTCCCACTCTCCCAAGTCCCGATTGGTGTTGAATTTCCTGCAATCATAACTCCAGATCCGATGCCCGTCCTTCCCGGATAGCTTGTAAATCTTGCCATCACCCGAGGCAATGAAGACGTTTCCCTCACCATCTACCACGCATCCACACCGGTTGGGACCGGTAGTCGAAAACGTCCATTCCACCGTTCCATCCTCCACGTGTAACGCGTACACGACGCCATCAGATGAGGAGATGTACGCAATGGTTTCATCGGGAGATAGTGCAGCACTAGACCAGACATCTCCCATGGTATGGAACCGCCATCGCGCTCGCCCGATTCGCAGGAATCCCTTTCGTTTGAAGCAATACACGTTATTGTTCCCAGAACCAACGATGACTGCACCGTCTTGAAGAACGGTGGGAGGCCCCCCGCACGTACCCCAAACGGGATACCACCACTTGAGCTTTCCCTCTTTACTGATGCACCGGAAGATGGTGTCCAAGCTACCGAGATACCGTTCACCATCAGGGCCGGTGGGAGACCCCGTCCAGATCATGTTCTTCGTTAGGAATTCAGGATACGCCTTTTCCATGGTTTCGGGATCAAGCTGGTAGAAGGCAAAATCATCATTACCTGCAAGCAGGACACCATCCTTGGAAAAGGTAAAATCAGATTCGAACCAGTTGCATTTTGGAACACCAAATGGAGTTTTACCATGGTGATGCTCGGTTGCCTCGAATGCCCCCTCGCACTCCCCTGTTGTGCAATTCATCTTCCGAGCAAAGCCATCTGCACCTGGAAAAAAGACATAATCTTGCTCTTCCCCTGTTTCAGGATCGGTTCTGCGGGCGATAACGGCAGCATCATCCACCACATTGCCTGTTTCAAATTTCCACTTGAGGGTTCCATCGGGTTGAATGGCATAAAACATCTTGTCGCCAGAACCGAGATACGTGGTGCCATCAGCACCTACCACGGGTGCGCAGGTGGTTGCCTTTCCCATTCTGAATGCCCATGGCTTTTTGGGCCATTTGATATCATGTCGAAACCTGGAGTTTTGCCATCTTGGCACGCGGGCGGTATTACGTGTATCTGCCCTAAGGTTGGGCCAGAATGCCTTCTCATCAAGCCGCCAAAACGGCTTCTTGCTTGCATGATCCTTCATGGATGGAGATACGTTCTGGAAAATAATAAAGGTCTTGGGGATCTAGATATGCAGCAACCAGCTTTTAAGTTTCAGGGGACATATTACCACCCATTCACCATAATTGATGGAAAATGTCTCGAAATCTTGCAGATTTCAAGTTCAAGTGCAACAGGTGTGGTTTTTGCTGCTCGTATCTTGGACTCATCGTGAACTTGACGCCACGTGACGTGCAGCTTCTCGCAAGGACGTTAAAAGCATCAGCAAGGGATCTATTGAAGGTGGTGGGGTTTTACCAGGTGAAGGCCTTTGATGAGAGTAAACGGGCGTTAATTGAAGAGAGAATGGTTCTCCCGCCGTTGAAAACAAATAAAGGTTTCGCATATATCGGCTTGTTGAAGCACGAGGATGGAAGGTGTGTGTTTCTTCAAGGGAAAAAGTGCGTCATGTATCGTGCGAGACCTCGTATATGCCAATCATTCCCATTTTCTTTCCAAGAAAAAGGTGCAGGGGCAACTATTTCGATAGGATCATTTGCAACTACCAATTGCCCTGGTATCGGTGAAGGGAAACCGGTTAATGTAGCCAAGGTGAAGCTACAAGGAAAGAGTACAATGAGGGATATATCACAATATAAGAGGTTTGCAAAATGGTGGAATGGGCGGGATTCCAAGGATCCACGACATTGGACACCCTTGATATTATTAAAATCTATGCTTGCGTTTGAACCATGACCCGGATTCATCCCGTCATTAACTGACCGGTGCGATACCCTCCAACATTCATGCAATTCCTTCGCATGGTTCAAGAGGGATTTAATACGACCGTGCGTTTTACTTGATGTAACTAAACGCTTGGATCAAGTGATTAACGCAATGGTGAAATGGCAGCGATACAGCAAGCGCAAATCGACTGGTGGAAAGCGTCATCTTGCCCGCGGGAAGCGGAAACGGGAACTTGGTAGGTACCCGGTTGAAACCCAGCTTGGCGACCACTCTATCAAGGAGAAGCGAGTCCGTGGTGGTAACAGGAAACTCCAAGTGAGCCGTTCGGAGATGATCAACGTGAGTGATGGGGATAGAACTCAATCAGTAAAAATTCTTGAAGTAATCGAGAATCCCAGCAATAAAGATATGGATCGCCGCAAGATCATCACGAAAGGAACGATCTTGGATACCAAGCTCGGCAAGGTACGCGTTACAAGCAGGCCTGGCCAGTGCGCCGTGGTAAATGGCGTGCTCATCGAGGAATGATGGAGATTCCATTTTCTCATTCTAATTTCACCCGTGACTTCTTTTCCCACCCGGCGTTCTGAAACTGTAATACTGGAATTTTTATCGTGATTCATGATGCACTTTGACAAGTTAAAGGTACCCGCAGGCGGAGAAATAATTAAAGTCCTGAATGATGGTTCTTTGGAAGTCCCGGATGCCCCCATCATCCCGTTCATTCAGGGAGATGGGGTTGGCCCAGATATCATGCGTGCAACCAAAATCGTGCTAGATGGTGCCTTGGAAAAGGTATATAGCAAATCGAGGAGAATCCACTGGGTGGAAATATTTGCGGGCGAGAAAGCGAAAAAACAATATGGCAAATACCTGCCGGCAGATACGTTCGAGGCAATAAGGGCCTTCAAGGTTGCCATCAAGGGACCACTCACCACCCCAGTTGGTGGGGGATTTCGGAGCCTGAACGTGACGCTACGGCAGGAACTTGATTTATACTCGTGTGTGAGGCCTTGCGTGTATATCCCGGGCGTACCGAGTCCCGTGCGCAACCCGGATTCAATGCAAGTGATCATCTTCAGGGAAAACACCGAGGATGTGTATGCCGGTATTGAATGGGAGCATGATAGTACCGAAGCGTCAGAATTGAGAGCTTTCCTTTCAAAGAAATTCAAGATTCAATTGCGAGATGATGCCAGCATTGGTCTCAAGCCTATTAGCGAGTTTGGATCCAAGCGCCTCGTGCGAGCGGCAATCAAGTACGCGATCAAGCATGAACTCCCGAGCGTGACCTTGATGCATAAGGGAAATATCATGAAGTTCACCGAAGGTTCCTTCAAGGAATGGGGGTACGAGCTGGCGAAAGATGAGTTTCCCAATGAAACCATCACCGAGGATGAGGTATACGAGAATCATGGCAGCCAACCTCCAGTTGGAAAGGTGATCATCAAGGATCGCATCGCTGATAGTATGTTCCAGCAAGTACTCACCCGAACGGGTGAATACTCGGTTATTGCCACTTCCAACCTTAACGGTGATTACCTGAGTGATGCCTGTGCAGCGCAGGTAGGGGGATTGGGCATGGCTCCAGGGGCAAATATCGGTGATGAGATAGCCCTATTCGAGGCAACCCATGGCACAGCCCCGAAATATACCAACATGGACAAGGTGAACCCATCCTCATTAATCCTTTCCGGGGCGATGATGCTCGAGCATCTTGGATGGGAGGAATGCGCGATAGCCATCCGGGACGCGATTCAGGCTACCATCGGCGATAGGATAGTCACCTATGATCTTGCAAGATTGATGGAAGGAGTATCACCTGTGAAGACCTCCGAGTACGCCCTAGCCATTGTTGATAGGTTGAAATACTGATCTCCATCTATTTTTCAGAAGTCTGAACTCTTCTTTCCAATCTCACTCGAGAGAGTGGATGTTCCACTCACTTATTTCCTGCGTGATAGCACTGCGGTACGAGAAAGGTGGATGCAGCAATTCCATGTACATGGCCGCATCCAATCATGATAGCCACGAGTAATCTCGTCGATAGATTTTCAATCCAAAAGAATATCACTTGGAAAGGGGGTTCTCGATGGCATGCTTCCGAGAAACTATTGCTTGAGCAGTTTTCCTAATTTCTCGGCGATCAAGTTCCCCATTTCACCAGTCGACAAGGTGGGGAGTCCCTCCTTTTGTATATCCACGGTTCTCCCCTCATCAAGAGTTTCTTCCACTGCCTGTTCAATCATGGCTGCT
Organism: Candidatus Bathyarchaeota archaeon; assembly: GCA_014729935.1. Taxonomy (GTDB): domain Archaea; phylum Asgardarchaeota; class Lokiarchaeia; order Sigyniarchaeales; family Sigyniarchaeaceae; genus WJJB01. Next base: position 21,347 of record WJJB01000272.1, read on the forward strand.
ACATCCATTTCCTTGAATGTTTCCGCCAGCATTAACTTTACCGCCAATATCGTGCCGATGGGGTTGGCGATTCCCTTTCCTGCAATGTCAGGCGCGCTACCGTGAATGGGCTCGTACATGGAAATACCATCTGGATTGATGTTGCCCCCAGGCGCCATGCCTAGGGATCCCAGCAAGTAGGCTGCCTCATCTGAAATGATATCACCAAATAAATTCCCGGTAACCACCACGTCGCACTTATATGGTTTGCGGATAAGCCATTGACAGAATGCATCGACATAGAAATCCTCCGTGGGAATGTCGGCATACTTCTTGGCGATCTCGTGGAATCTAGACCGCCATAATTGTGAACATGCCAATATATTTGCCTTGTCAACTGAAGTCACTTTTGTGAATCCTGGAGTGTTCCTTGCAATGGTAAACGCGTGATGAATGATCCTGTCGATCCCCTTCTTGGTGTACACCATGAGGTTCGTTGCAACCTCATCCGTTCTGAGGATACCACCAATCTTCGCGTATAACCCTTCAGAGTTCTCGCGGCAGATGATCATGTCGATCCCGTCACCGATAAACCGATCCTTCAACGGGCAAGTATCCCTGGCAGAATTGAATAGCTTGATTGGTCTCAAGTTCACGAATTGGTCAAAATGCTGCCTGATTCCTAAAATCGCCCGTTCCGCGACACCTTGGGGAAGGTCGGGTAAGCCAACTGCGCCGAACAGGATGGCATCTGATTGCTCCATTAATTCCAAGGATTTCCTTGGGAGGGAATCGCCCACTTGCTTGTACACCTCGCCTCCTGCGGGAGCATCCAAGTACTCGAATTGGAAGGACGTGTACCTGGCAACTACATCGAGAATCTTCTTTCCTTCCCTGATGATGGCAGGCGAGATCCCATCGCCGTCGACAACCGCTATCTTGATTGGTGTCATGGTTATCACTTGGGAAAAGGATGGAATGTAAAAAAAGATTGCAGGGGCGGTATCATTTGGTCTCGATGAGTTCCTTGTATGCTTTCATCTTGCTCTTGGTCTTCTGGATATCTCGTTCGAATTTCTCTATCTCCTTGGCATAATCCTCCTCGCTGATCTTGCCATCTTGGAATTGTCTTGTCTTGAAATCCTTCAAGTTCTCCAATGATTTCAACTTGGCTTCCAGCTTGTCGATGGAATCATCAAGGTCATCCCGTGATTTCCTCTTATCAGCAGCGGAGAGCTTGTAGGTGTAATCTTTCTTGGCTTTTTTCTTTCCAGCATTCATATCCACATCAGGTGCTACTTTCCCGAGACCCGGTTGGGAGATTTGCAGGTCATCAAGGTTCCTTCCAGATCCCTCATCCCCGTTCCTCGTTTCTTGCTCGCTCTTCAGTTCAGACAAGAGATCTCCCATGGATACATTCCTTGAACCACTGGCAGGGGGATTGCTCGTTGCTGGTTCCTTGGAAATATCAGAATGAGAGGAATCCTTGCTGGTGGCATTGATCAGCGAGAGCAAGTCCTCCTGGGTTACCGGTCCATCCTGTTCATCTTGCATTTCAGGAGCGGGTGCTTTACCACTGCTAGTGCTCTTGGATTCGGTAGATGCAGGTTCAGGCGTGGATTCTCCCGTTCCTTGACTTGCACTGTCAAGGGCAGCAGTTACTTCATATATATTAAGAACCCTGGCTCGAAGCAGGTCAAGATCATTCAATATATTCTTTACTTCCAAGAAGAGGTCGTGAACAGAATTTATTTGCACCAGCTGTTCAGTATTTGATCCTCTAGTGCCTTCTGAGCTTGGATTGCTAGCCGTTGCAGGAGATCCAGCACGCTCCTTGCCATAACCTGATTCACGCAGCGCACGACGTTTCTCGGTCGTTAACCACCTGAACAAATTTTTTGCCAATTGTGCATGAAATGGTTGGTTGATACCACCCACAATCTCGTCCCTGAAAATTTCATAAGAACCGATACATACCACCCGTCCCTCGCCAGCTTTTGCAGACGCGATCACGGTGGCGTTCTGCGGTTGCGCGTCCATGTTCGCGTTGGCAACCTGATCCGCCATGCCGGTGATCGTGATGCTACATCCCGCCCGGTAGCAAATACTAGAGATATCATCAGTGATTGGACTCTCTGCAGGAAATTGGGTTATTTCTGGCAAATTGTTAATTCCAAAATTGTGCATTTCATCCAAGACTTGGTCATTCTCGAACACCATGGCAAATTGTGAGGAGAGATCGGACATGTTCGTTCTCCTGCCCCTGTCCCCCCCGGCATGGGAGAGTAGTAATAAACCCCCCCCATCTTCCTTAACCCATTGCGTGATATCATTTATTTCTTCAGGACCGAATTTGCTAAAATCCGTGCAAGGAAATACCAAGATATCGTAATTCTGGAGGGATTCCCGGGTGATTGGGAAGGCAGAGTATTCCCAGCATGCAAATCCCTCTGCCTCGACCACCTGCTGCAATGTCTTGTAATTAGTATCCAGTCGCCCCCTTGGCTTCTGGCTCGTGTCAAACCCGATATGTATCTGTACCATGGTCATCAACCGAACTTTCTCATGTATGGGTGTACTTTTATTGTCCTTGTAGTTATCTTGATTCGGAGACTATTTATGCTTTGACGGTACTAATCCTGCATGGTATTTCGAGGGAATTTTCAGTGATGCAACTATCCTACAAGGTTATCATGTGCGGTGATTCCAGCGTGGGTAAAACCTCCATGGTGATCCGGTTCACTGAAAACAGGTTTACTGAGACTAAGGCAACGATTGGTGTTGGATTTTCCGTAAAGGACCTACAAGTCACCGAGAAATTAAAGATTAGACTCCAGATATGGGATTTTGCTGGGGAAAGCAAATTCAGGACTCTACTTCCCAAATTTACCATCGGTGCCAGTGGATGCCTGCTACTCTTCGACACCACTAATGTCCATTCGATTGAGTCTTTTGATGAGTGGTTTGATATCATCAGGTCAAATACATTCATAGAACACGATGATGGAAATAAATCCCCCATTCCCATAATTGTGATCGGCGCAAAATCAGATCTCGTGCAGGATGAGATGCTAGACGACAAGATCCAAGCCTATTTGGATGCTTTTCTTCACAAACACGAGGACATCTCATGCATGAGGGTAAGTTCAAAATCAGGGCATAATGTTGGAGCAGCATTCACCTCACTCGCAATGAAGATGCATGAACACCATGAAGGCAGGGGCTGAGATTAATAAGCCACGGTCATCCCTGTCTAGTACATGACACTCATGAAGGTAGAGGACTTGAAACCAGACACGAACGCGGACCTGAAGGTGAGGGTGTGCTCATCAGGTGGCACGAGAAAGGTGAAATCAAAGAAAGGATATGATCTTTACGTGTGCAGTTTCTTGCTGGGTGATGAAACGGGTACGGTTGAGTTTTCAGCGTTCGGCAAAGATATATACCAGTTTGAAAAACTCGTGGGAAAGGTAATTAAACTAAACAATATTTGGGTGAAGGAATGGCGAGGAAAGCTACAAATTTCAAAGGGCAGGGATGGTTCGTGGGAGGAAGCAGATGATCCTGATTTTCCGCTCACCTCCGAAATCGTGGGATGAATCAAAGGCTTCCCTGAATAGTTTTTTGCTAGCTTGGAGAGGAGTTCCCAAGTTTGACCGGGATACTCCGGGTCGTCTCCATTCCGATGCCTGATGTTCCCATTCGATTGGATTATTTGAAAAGGGGATCGATGAAATCTTTTATTAAAATGTAATTTAATATTATACTATTGTAGAAAATTTTCCCTAACAGAGATAGTGAAAATGGAGGATTACGACTTCTTATTCAAGGTAATCGTGTTGGGAGATGGAGGCGCGGGAAAGACAGCCCTCACGGTTAGATTCGCTCAGGGTTATTTCCAAGATAGTTATAAGATGACCGTGGGTGTTGATTTCAGCGTCAAGTTGATAGAGGTGGGTGACAAGCGCGTCAAGCTCCAGACGTGGGATACCGGTGGACAAGAACGATTCAGTTTCGTTCGTCCGTTGTATTATCGGGGAGCCATGGGTGCTTTACTCGTGTTTGACGTGTCAAACCGGGAATCTTTCGAACACTTACCTAATTGGATAGAGGAATTGGAGTCGAACGCAGATCCTGTTCCCTTCGTGCTTGTTGGTAATAAAATCGACTTGCCACGCGAGGTAGATTCCGAGGAGGCGTGGAATTTTGCCCAGCAATTCGGCATTAAATATTATTACGAGACATCGGCAAAAACGGGAGAAGCAGTGGGTGATTGTTTCCACGCACTCGCATACGAGATGATCGGGATTCCCTTACCAGACGATGCGTATCCTGATGTCATGCGAAGGCTCGGGGCTGCACCCGGTACGGCGTCTTCTCCTGCTCATGCTCCAAGTCCAGCACCATCCCCTGCACCTGCTGCTTCGAGTGGAAAGCTCCAAGTGCCAGAAGTATCCAAGGTTCCAATTGCACCAGAATTCGACATGGCGGATGAGTATAGTGAACTGGATGCGGAACCTGCTACCCAACCCGTGGCAAAACCTGCACCACAAGCACAACCACTTCCAAAACCATCACCGAAGCCATTACCCAAGCCGCAACAGCAACCAGCAGCACAACCAATGGCAAGACCCGTTCCAAAGCCACAACCACTTCCAAAACCACAACCAATCAAGCTCCCTCAAGTCCAACCAGTCAAGGCGTCGAAGCATGTGGTTGAATCTGAACCTCAAGCAACTCCACAACCCCGCCCCGTGCCTAAATCGCTCCCGAAACCCACACCGGTGAAGATCCCTGTTGAAAAACCCCAGGCGATTGGTCTATTTTCCAC
>WJJB01000273.1 GCA_014729935.1 Candidatus Bathyarchaeota archaeon
TCTATGGATTGTGATATTTCTTGCGGGGGAATAGGGGCATCAAGGGGATACACGACCGCGCTCATTCGCACGAAGCTTGGTTTGCAGCTGGTAAACAAGGCACGGTCGGCTGGATACATTACAGAGGGTGATCTTCCTAACATGAAGCTCGTGCGCAAGATCGCCAAGATCAAGGTAAAGAAGCAGAAAAGGGGGAATTAGTGCCATGACCATCCAAGAATTCACAGCCATCAAGAACAGAACGCTACTCTGTTACCAATGTTCGGCTTGTAATAGCGTATGTCCTGCATTCAGGATAGAACAGTTCTCCCCGAGAATGTTTATCTTGCGAGCCGTTTCCGAAGGCATGGATAAAGCAGCCATGGATCCCACCATCTGGGGATGCAGGTCTTGTGGCATGTGCGAGATCTGCCCCATGGATATTGACATTCCTGCAATGGTGATCCTTGCGAGAATGGAAACTGACAAGCAGGTGAACCCGGCACCCAAAACCAAGACCGGGCACAAGAAAATATTCAATCTTGCTCAAAAGATCCAAGCTCATTCCACGAATGCCCCCGTGCTTAACAGGTGGCCCCGGGCTGATCAAAAATTTACTGAAAAAGGATCGACCGTGCTTTATTGTGGCATGCTACCCATCTGGGATTCATTGATGTACACGTACGACCTCGAATTCAAGATAGGCTTGCAAGCCATCTTGCAGGCATTGAACAGCGTTGACGTCATACCTGCAATACCACCTCATCTCAAGGATAGCGGTCATGATCTATTCTATAGTGGAGATGAAAACGATTTCCTTGACCTTGCCCTGCATAACATGACGATACTGGACCAAATGGGTGCAAGAACGGTTATAGTAGTCAATCCCGAGGATTACCACGTGTTGAAAAACGTGTATCCCCTCTACTTGGACGATTTCGATCTTGACATTCAATTCTGGACGGATTACATCCTTGACCATGGGATCTTGGAGCAATTACGCAGGCAGGCTTACCTTGAAACGGAAGTGCACGCATGCTATCACGATCCTTGCAAGCTTGGCAGGATTAACAAGATTTACGAATCTCCCAGGATTTTACTTGAAAACATCCCTGGAGTACGGTTGGTGACGTTGCGTAACGAGAAAGATCTCGCACCTTGTTGCGGGGTTACTGCGTTCATCGGGTGCGACGAGGGTTCCTTGTACTTGCGAAACGAGAGATTACAGGAGGTGGAAGATGCCTCCTGTGAGGTCTTGGTATCTACCTGTCCATCGTGCGTTTCTCATTATAGTTGCGCCCTTGATGCAAGAAATGCGGACAATCCTGGATTGAAAGTCATGGATCTTTCGACTTTCATGGGTAGAAAGTTATACAAGTTCACGTGATAATGATTTGAAAAAAAAGAGCAGGTTGAAATGGTAGAAGCACGCTCAAAAAGCATTGATTCCACGAAGCCATCAAGCAAGCTCGTTGGAGAAGTACTCGTAGTTGGTGTTGGTGTTGCAGGCATCCAAGCAAGCTTGGATTTAACACGGCTCGGATATCATGTAACCGCGATTGATAAAAGCATGACCATTGGTGGTATCATGGCACAGCTTGACAAGACTTTTCCCACCAATGATTGTTCCTTGTGCATCTTGGCTCCCAAGATGGTGGAGGTCTACAGGGATCCTAATATTACCCTGTACCAGAACACCGAATTAAAAGAAATTGAATTCTTAGCCAATGGTAATTTGAAGGTAACCTTGGAGAAAAAGAGACTGGGAATCGATGAGGAAGCCTGCAAGAATTGCAGCGAATGTTATAATGCATGCCCGGTGAGATTTCAAGAAGATATCTCTTGGTTCGATGCGGGACTCAATATGAGACATGCAGCCAATATTCCATTTCCTTCCGCCGTTCCACCCGTTTACGGTATCGATCCCGATAAATGCTTGCATGTCAATTTCGGTATTTGCGGGAAATGCCAAGATATATGCCCTGCAAATTGCATTGATTTCGATTTCACAAGCCAAATCATCGAAATCACTGTTGGGAGTATCTTATTCGCCACTGGATCCACCCAGATGGACCCAAGCATGTTCCCAACGCTGGCAGGTGAACACCCGGACGTGCTGAACGGCATTCAATTCGAGCGGTTGATGTGTGCATCTGGACCGGAAGGGGGTGAGATCATCAAGCTCTCCACCCGGCAACACGCGCATCGCATCGCATTCCTTCAATGCGTCGGTTCTCGATCAAAGAAGGAAGGCGAGCTCGAGTTCTGTTCATCGGTGTGCTGCATGTATGCCATGAAGGAGGCGCAGATCACCAAGGAGCATGATCCAGATGTGGAATGCATGATCTTTAACACGGAAAATCGGGCGTGTGCCAAGGGATTCCACGAGTATTACCTGAGAGCCAAGGATGACTATGGAGTGAAGTTCATGCAAGGAAGGGTTGCCTCGGTAAAGGAAGACCTCGGATCACAAGATCTCATCATTGCTTACGAGGACATTCGCACCGGTAAGGTGAAGGAAGAACCCGTTGATCTTGTCATCTTGGAAACAGCATTGGTTCCAAATACCAAGCCCATGGCAGATATCTTGGGCATCGAGCTGAATGAGCATCATTATTTCGATCCTGGCACCGTTGATTCCCTGCAGCAAAAAGGCATCTTCTTGGCAGGATATAACATCAAGCCAATGGATATCCCGTTATCCGTGGTATCCGGCAGCGCAGCAGCCGCGCAAATCGCGAGGCGATTATCGAAGTCCCGCTTTGATCGCATCGTTGAAAAAGAATTCCCACCTGAAAAAAACATCCGCCAAGGAGATGAACCCCGCATTGGTATCATGGTTTGCCATTGCGGAATAAATATCGGAAGAACGGTCGATGTCGAATGGATTGCGGAAGAAATCCAGAAAGAACCTAACGTTGTCGTTGCCATCCATAATTACTATTCATGCAGTAGCGATTCTCAGGTCACGTTGAAAGAAATGATACGGGAACATGACCTAAATCGATTCATCGTGGCATCCTGCACGCCTCGCACGCATGAACCATTATTCAGGGTCACCCTCCAAGAGGCGGGACTGAATCCCTATCTCTTCGAGCTCGTGAATATCCGTGAACACGTGTCATGGGTACATATGCAGGAACCGGAACTAGCAACCCAGAAAGCCCTGGAATTGCTCAAGATGAACGTCGCAAAGGTCCGGGGTTTGCAGCCGCAACAACGGAAGAAGATAGACATAAAAAAAACCGTCCTGATCATCGGTGGCGGTCCAGCTGGATTGCATGCTGCATGGAATCTAGCCAAGCAAGGTTTTGCAGTTCACCTCGTTGAAAAAGAGGGTACGCTAGGTGGGGCGGTGAACAAGATATCCCGTGAATTTGTACTCCCACGTGAACGCGCGATCTTAGAAAAACTGGACGCTCTTCTTGGTGAAATAAGAAATGAAGATAATATTTCCTTACACATGAATGCCCATGTTGATGAAGTCTCGGGGTTCGTCGGAAATTATAATGTAACAATAGTGGAATCGTCCAGCGAGGAAGCGGAGGTGGAAGTGGGGGCAATCATTGTTGCCACTGGAGCGGTGCAAGATCCAACCACGGAAAACGTGGCGGGGGGGAACGTGCCACGGGTATACACTCAAGAAGAATTCGAAAAACTTATCGAGGACCGAACCGCGGGTTCCTTTAAAAAGGTGGTATTCATCCAATGCACCAATCAGCGAGATGACGGGAACATGTCAAGTGATTTCCCGAATTGCTCCGGGATTTGCTGCAAGATCTCATTAAAGCAGGCAATGATGTTGCATGAAGCAGATCCTTCTATTCAAATCACCATCTTGCACCGCGGAATGCAATTAAGCGGTGATATCAATGCCGAATCCTTGTTCGATGATGTGCAACGATTTGCAGCGATTGCCAGGTATTCCCCCGATAACTATCCTTCCATCGAGCATGATGGTGAAAATATCGCGATTTCCTTGGATGAGGTAAACACGGGCATGGCACTACGCGTTGAAGCCGATGCCGTGGTCCTGGCAACTCCATTTCGATCCATTAGCAATACCAAGGATCTTGCCATGAAGCTCAAGGTTCCCGTGACCCATGACGGCTATTTCCTGGAAGCACACGTGAAATTGCGACCAGTTGATTTTGCCACGGAGGGTATATTCCTAGCCGGCAGTGCCCAGTGGCCAAAAACACTCGATGATGCAGTGATGCAAGGTTTGGCAGCAGCGGGCCGTGCCGCAGGATTACTTGCCAAGGGATTCGTGGAGGTGGAAGGAATTACAGCACGCGTGGACGAAGAAGCGTGCATCGGATGCGGGAAATGCGCGGAAGTTTGCCCATATAGCGCGATAGAGATGATCGAACGGGATCTTACCATCGACATGGTGCACATCACCGTTCCAAAGGCGCACGTCATGGATGCCATGTGCAAGGGCTGCGGTACCTGCGTGGGAGAATGCCCAACCCATGCCATCGACCAGAGACATTTCAAGACATCACAAATATCGGATATGATCAAGGCTCTCTTCCCGGTACCCGGGGAAGATGTTGCATGCAGGAGGCTTGCACCATGAATGAAACAATTGAACAGGAAAGTGGAAACTTTCAACCTAGGATATTGACGTTTGCTTGCAATTGGTGCAGTTATGCCGGGGCAGACTTGGCAGGAGTATCGAGGTTCCAATACCCGCCTTCCATCAGGATAATCAGGGTGATGTGCTCCGGCAGGATACATCCCGAGATGATCCTGGAGGGGTTCGCTCGGGGTGCTGATGGGGTGCTCGTAACGGGTTGCCATATTGGAGATTGCCATTATATCAAGGGAAACCAGTATACCAAGGCACGCATGGAACTGGTGCCAGATTTGCTGGAGGGAATAGGCATCGATTCCAAGCGCTTCAAGCTTGATTGGGTATCCGCGTCCGAGGGAAAAAGATTTAGCGAGGTCATCACTTCGTTCACGGCACGAGTGAAGGAGCTGGGACCCAACCAGCTGAAACTATCCAACTATTGAAGCAGCCAATGAATAAAAGAATACTTTCATGCAATGCCCAAGGGGAAACTGCCGTGCAAAATGAATCGGGAGACATCAAGAAGGTTTTCCGGGTGGGCTCGCTCGTGAACTTGGAGACAAGGAAAAACAAGATTCAATATTTTTTCATTTCCCTCGTCGTGGTACTTACCTTGCGCATGCTCGAAAATACCATCCACGAACTATCGCATGGTTTGGTGGTGGTACTGGCAGGGGGGGAATTGGCAGAAAATCCATTCTTGATCACGCCTTTTGGTGGGTATACAAGGTGGGAGAACGTTCCTTCTGCCATGCTGCCCTTGGTAAATATTGCTGGAACCTTGGTTTCCGTTCTTTTTATGGTCGGTGTTTTCCTGCCAGTATACCTCAAGCGCGCCTCCCGCCCCATCCTTGGATGGGTCGCGTACTGGGGGGCATTCGTCATTCCAGTGAATAGCTTGTTTTATTGGTTCATGGCTCCCATTGTTGGTTCCAACCTTTCGTTCGATCCCATTGCTTTCGCGGTTCATGTCGGGATCAAGCCCCAATGGGTACTCGGCTTGATATCATTATTGCCGTTCACTATAGCCTTTATAACCATGTGCAAGGGAACAAGAACCGTGGAAAAAGAACTCATGACGGATCCAATGCAGTTTCATCTCTATTGCTTAACCTTGTATTATATCATTTCAATCGCGTTCCCCGTGATTTCTTACACGGGAGCGTTGGACACCTTAATGTGGTGGTAGTGCTACCATCCTTTTTAACTACCAACACCTTTCAAGGTTGAAAGGTGCCAATACTCGAGGTTCATCACATGACTGTTTTCCTGACCATCACGGGATTAAAACCGCTTGGAGAAAGAGTACAACAGACGTCATCATTTGATCCCAAGCTCTTGCTTCCCATGCCGCAACAATGTTCCTTCATGAATGAAAACGAGTATGTTTTGAAGGGAAAAATTACCGTGCAAACCAATTTAGATAATGATGACGACCGTATTATTAATATCCTTGAACAGGAAAGCATGCTTAGGAATTGGGGGCGTGAGGTCCATTTTACCGTGGAATTCCTTAAAAATGGCGGGATTCCTAATGCTAAAATCCCGGAATGGGATGCATCTCGGGTCCCTGATACCCATGCAGCTCTTTTCGCCCAGCAAGGATACACGCTTACTTCCAAGGGGGAAACCATAACAATCGTTGCCAATCACGAGCGTGGCTTGTTTTATGGCATTACAACCCTTTTACAGGTCGCAGGTAACCATGGAATCATCCCAGAAATTTCCATCCTCGATTATCCAAGCATGGAAATCCGTGGAGTGTCCGATGAGAATGCCAGGGGGCAAGCGGGAAGCGTGGAGGGCTTGAAGCGTTACGTGCGATACCTCGGTCTCATGAAAATCAATACCCTCCAGATGAATCTCGAGGACATGTTCAGGAGCAAGTCGCACCCGAAAAGCTCGGATGAATACCGGGGAAGCTATTCCAAGGAAGAGATCAATGAAATATGTGACCATGCCAAGAAATACCACGTCGATATATCTCCCATCCAGACAACCGGTGGACATTATGATAACGTGTTCCTGCTCCCAGAATACAAGCACCTTGCGGAATTCGAGCACGTCGCCATGTGCTTTGATATATCTAATCCAGAGATCTACTCCTACCTTGAGGATATCATCCAAGAAGAGGTGAACGCGTGGAATACCACCACTTCTTTCCACATGGCTTGCGATGAATCGTGGGATGTAGGAAAGGGACGCTCCAGGAAACTCGTGGAGCGAATCGGCATTGGCAACGCATACTTGGAGCATTACACGAAATGTTACCACATCATCAAGACCGCCCTTGAACGAAAGCATGGCACGGGAAACTTCAGGATATACATATACCACGACATCCTTATCAACCATACCGAGGTGTTGGAGGGCTTGCCACGTGAAAATCTCGTGATTGATTACTGGCGTTATTCCCCCAAGGAGAAGTATCCCGATCTCGAGAAGATCATTGCCCATGGTTTTGATTTTGTTGTATCTCCTTCTGTCATGGACTACCAGCGCATCCATCCGTCTCTCTCCAACTCGGAAAAGAATATCATTAATCTCATTACCTTTGCTTATAAAAAATCCAAGGAAATGAATGCGTGGAGGCAATTTAAGGGACAAGTGAATACTTCATGGGGGGATTACCGCAACGAGAATCCCCGGGATTTACGATTGTACGGGTATGCCTTGTGTGCCACCGTTTCGTGGAATGTAAATCCTTGGCTTGATTTCACGAACAGGGCACACAATAATTTTGCATCATTGAAACACTTCAAGGAATCGTTTTACCGCCATGTCGTTGGCACGGTGGATCACGAGAAGGGCGTGCGGTTGGAGTACATTACCCACGCCATCGAGGATGGAAAGTTATTCAGGTCCAGGTTTGGTTTCAATCTTCTCTTCCCGAAATTATGGACGCATCCCTTACAACATCTTAGAAAGGAGCGGGCAAGACACTATCCGGAAGCCATCGAGATGTTCGAAAAGGGTATGGCGTTATGCGACGAGATCTCAAGCTCTAGCAGGGATTTACATGGATACACCAAAGCTGTAAGGCTATCGCTGCAACTCCATCGACTTTACTGCAAGAAAGTATTAATTGGTAGGAAGATCAAGAAATGTAAGCCGGACAAACTAGATCTTGGAAAAGAGGACAGAAAAAGAAATGAAGTGATATCCGGCATCAAGGAAATCATCGGGGATTTCAAGAAGGCGAAAAATGCATACCAAGATGCATGGCTGTTGAATTGCAAGCCAAATTGCAATGATTTCCTGTTGGGACAGTACGATTGGATGGTGGATTTCTATGCCAAGATCCTTGAATGCTACCACGAAAGAATCGCATTTCGCGAACCCTCAATACCCTCGGAATACATTTACACGCCAGCTACCAAAAAATGCATACCTGGAATGACGGTCCGCTTCAGGCATACTTTCGTGATGGGAGAGGCACCCGCCCGGGCATGGTTGCAAGCATTCATCATCAATCATGGTACCATTACCATCAACGGAACACGTGTCGGGGACGTGGAGTACCGGAACACCTTATCTTTCATGATCTTGGAACATTGCGTGAAGTACTGGGATATAACTCGTTTCTTGAAGGAAGGAACCAATATCATCGAGATTAA
>WJJB01000274.1 GCA_014729935.1 Candidatus Bathyarchaeota archaeon
ATCATATACCGGTATGCCATGTATCTCCATGTTATTCCTCCCAGGGGTAACACCTGCTACCACACGCGTGCCTGCAGCGCGCATGAGCTTTGCATGGAACCTACCTTGCGTTCCAGTTATGCCTTGGACCAGGACCTTGGTCTCATCATCAATTAACACGGTCACGAATGCTCACCTGTCTTATGCTCACCAGCGGCAACCACGACGGCTCGCACAGCCTCTTCCATGTTGGTACAGGCCACAATACCACGTGCTCTCAATAATCGGATACCCAGGTCTTGGTTTGTTCCTGCGAGCCGAACAACAAGGGGAATGTCAACGGATTTTTCATCCAACGCTTTCAAGATGCCGAGTGCAACATCATCACATCGGGTTATGCCTCCAAATACGTTTACCAGGAGAGCATGGATATCATCATCTTGTAAAAGGATATCCAATGCTTTTTTCACTCTTCCCGAGCTTGCACCGCCTCCAATATCCAAGAAATTTGCAGGGGCACCTCCAAACGAATGCACCATGTCGCAAGTTGCCATTGCCAAGCCAGCACCACTCGAGATCAAGCCAATATCACCATCAAGCATGACGAGGGCGATCCCTGCCCTTGAAGCCAAGGCTTCCATCTCATTCCCCCATTCATCGAGGGATGGTAAGCTATCCCAATCTGGATGCCTGAACCGGGCATTCATGTCAAGAATAACCTTCGCATCTAACGCCAGCCACCCGTGCTCGATGGTGAATGCAAGTGGGTTGATTTCCGCAAGGAGCATATCTTCCTCTCTAACCATCATGATCATGCGGGTGAGAATTCCCACAAGAATGTCAACAGGATAGCCTTCCAAATCCCACCCAACCAGCATATCCCCAAGAGATATGTCGTGGGATTTCACGGAAACCGGAAACCAGCGTTTCACTATCGATCCAACCTCATGTCGGGCAGTCTCCTCGATATTAACACCCCCTGTTCCCGAAACCATGAGGAGGATGCGCTTGTGACTCCTGTCCAGCAGGACACTGGCATATATTTCTTTTTCGATGGTAACCATGGGCTCGATTAAGATGGGAGTAGCCTCGAGCCCCATGTCTTCCATCTTTTCGGCGAGCGCAAGGATCCCGTGATGCAATTCTGTTTCGGGATCCTTGATGAACCGGATCAATCCACGCCTTGCTCGTTTCCCGCTTTTTACCTGTACCTTGAGAACCAATGAATCCGCCATGCACGCGGGTAACGGGTCTCCCGGGTTTTCCACTAGCAGGTAATCCAAGGTGGGGATCCCATGCGTGGCAAATAACTGCTTTCCTTCAAATTCTCGCAACATCTCGCTTCCCTGCATTGACCTCGATCACGCATATACCTAGAAGATATTTCAACGAGGATGCTATTGAATTCTTCGTGGCGCGTGATTTGCGCGACAAGCATGGTGACGAAAATGAAGAAAGTTGCTGTTATCCTGGGAGCGATAATTGCCATATTTTCCATCGTGCCGTTGAATTTCATGGCATGGTGGACGCGTGATTCTGAGTTTCTCGGGTCACATAATTACTGGCACCTCACGGGATTTGGAATCCGCATTAATAATAGCGGGGAGTACGCGCTGATAGACCCCATTTATTTAATTCCAGGGATAGTCGTGCTCCTTGGCGTTGTTTTGATGTTCGCGGGTACAAGCAAGGAGAACGGGGCTTTAAGCGCCATCGGGGGTATCCTCTCGATTGGAGGACCCATCGTGTTCCTGCTCGTGCTTTCATCGAATGCAAGCGTGGTTCGATCTGAAACCTTGGTTCCAGCGAGCGAGAATATCATTTGGGGCTCCTTTTCCTTTGGAGCCACCTTGAATTGGTATCTAAACCTAGGATTCTTCCTTCCACTAGGTGCTGGTGCCTTGGCGATCGTTGGCTCCAATTAGACTGCGGTTCCACATCCCATTTTTTTTTCCACCTTAGCTGGTGTCCTCCTTGAGCATAACCACGGAGATGGAAAAAGGGGATCCAATTCAATTGAATTCTTCCCGCGGGAAAGATATATATCACGTGTTTTTCCTTGGTATGGATAGTGAAGGTGATGGTGAACCGGAAACATGAATTATGCCCCAGGTGTGGTTTCCGTGTGCATGAGGACGAGATCGCGTGCACCCGTTGCCGGCTCGTGTTAAAGTATTTCTGCGATGAATGTAACCACCCGATTCCCGTTATCTTGCGGTATTGCACGCGATGCGGGGCTGCAAATCCCCGTTTCAATTCTGGGCTCGCCAAGGACATGGATGGACAGCCGTCGAGTTCCAATTTTACAGATCGGGAAACCAAGACCATGGAGGAGGAATTCGAAGAGGAATGTGAATCCGTTGCAAGGGAAATCGAGGAGCTCAAGGAATCGCTGGGATGCGCGGGAATGGAAGAGGTGCTCATGCACTGGAAGGGAGAAGTCTTGATCCATTCATCGAATAACAGGGAAGCAATCCATGTTGGATTGGGCACGAATCCAACGATTGCCCGTGCTATTCCAGGCCTCATCATCTTGACAAGCCTGAATTTTGTATTCATTTCACATCTTCACGAATTTGAAGGTATTACTGATATTTTCGCACTTGCAGTGCTTGACATTGGAAATTTAAGTGAATACACGCTTGGAGTTTCCCTGGAGGGCAATCGTCTCATTTTCACCTCCCATGGAATATTCTTGGAAAGATTCCAAGGAGGTAATCCAATCACCGTGAATTTTACTTGGTCGACAGCTACGAATATTGATGGGAGTCCCGAGCTCCAAGCACGCCTATTCAGATCTCACTTGGAAGCCATTGATAAGGAGAGAGAAGAATCGATACAATCATTCCTGCAACCGGGTCTCGTGGGATTCCACATTGGAAAACAAGGAATCATCGGGATTTGGGAAAAATTCCTCAACCAGCTGGAGAACCTTCAGGGAGCGAGGGAAATCCTGGATGAAATGGACATGTTCTAGCTCATTTCTTCTTTTGTAACTCGTCCATCATCATCTCTTCCATCTGGCGGATTTCTTCAGCCTTTTGGAGGACATGCTCTGCCTCCTCGGGACGCACGACGATGACGCCATCCGCATCAGCAAGGATGAAATCATTCGGGCGGATCAAGATCCCCCCGCAGACGACTGCCGTGTTCACCTGGCGCTCCAGCTCGAAACCCTTGCTGAAGGTTGTTGCCCACTCCCCGGTGATCACCCTTGGAGTCACGTATTTTGCCCAAATTGGAAACTTGAGCTTCCGGATCACTGAAAGGTCCCGGACTCCACCATCGATAACGCAACCAATGATATTTGCATTTAAAGCGTACCGGGTGAAGATCTCACCCCAAACTGCCCCATCTATTCCAGAAGCATCGATCACCAAGACAATGCTCTCCCCGACACGCTTCTTGCACTCGTTAAATATTGCACGAACCGGACTCAGGGATTTCTGGAGAATGTGCACGGTTTCCGCGATCCCGGCAATCAAGTGATCATCGTGGGTCCGCAACTTCACCTTGTAATACAGGACGTCCTTTCCCCCTTTCGCATCAGAGATAGCCGCAGAACCTAGTAATCTTAACTTTTGCAAGATGGTTGGAGTATTCATGTCATTACAATCCTCCCTTGTCCTTTTCTCGCATGTTACAAGCGAACATAGAATTGTTCCTTAACGGTTTCAAGCACGATATTGGTCTCAGCCTTCATGTGTTGTAATTTCGAGATTTCATCGTTGAAACTCGAGAGATCTATCATGTTTTTGAACCTGCAGATGAGAACCAAGTCATAAATCCCCGAAGTCTGGAAAATCACATTGATCTGCTCGAACTTTTCCTGGAGCTGCCCCTTCACTTCCTGCAGGTGTCCCCCTTCTACCTTAATGTAGATGATGGCTATGATGGCATACCCGAGTTGCGCGTGATCAAGGATGGGAATGAATCCCTTCAAGACGCCTGCCTTTTTCATTTTTTTAAGGCGATTGTGTACGGTTCCGATGGACACCCCGTTTAGTTCTGCTATATGCCTGAACGGGACACGGGCATCCTTTTGCAGCTCCCTTAATATGCGCCTATCGAGATCATCCATGGTTATTACCTTTCCCGGAACTCGTGTTAGTTATTGTCGGATTGGATTGCCAACTATTATAGATTTCCTGTGCAATACCTTAAAAATGTCTCCATTTTCCCACCCTGTAGAAAAAATAATGAAATAATTACATATAGCCAATGAAAAAACTGGAATCTTGTGCGATTTTCAAGGCTTGAAAAGAGGATGGAAAGGAACTCGATACATAATTTACACGTTCTACACAGTCATGGTCGGTTTTCCCTGGCAAGGAAGCATGAATTACTCGATACCAAGGCCTTTCCAAGTATCGGGGACCCAAACAGCCTTTCCAGTGCGAGAGGACTCGATAGCACACATTGATACGGCAAAGGACTTGAAGATGTCAGTGAACCGGTTCAACGGTTGATTCTTGCCGCCCGAATCGATGGAACGACTAACCTGTTCCAAGATGATCATCTGGCTTTGATAATCGGTACCCATGTGCTCGATATCTCCCGCATCCATCGCAAGAAATCCATCTTCCTCCCATTTATTGCCATCCTCGTCCGTATACCTGGCAATATTGAGCCAGCTGCCCCCTTCCTGCACGTGACCCTTCTCGAAATACAGGTCAAAGTAGTTTTTCTTCGGACCTCGTGCCTGCCAATCACCGTAGTATTGTGCCCATATCCAGTTGCTACGATGGTTATAATCGTCCGGGTGAGCCAGGGCAAGGTTTGCAAAAACCGTGGAACTGCCCTGCCAGTGCGAATACCGTGGGATGAACGTGTCTGCCTTCACCTGCACTATGTCCAATCCGGTGATGTACCTGAGAATATCGAAATGATGAGGTGCCATGTCTTCAAGATATACCTCTTGCAACCATCTTCGCCATCCCCTTCGTTTTTCACCCCAATTTCCAGCACTTGCCAAGCGCATGTAGGCAAGATCGCCAAGATCATTATGTTCCTGCAGGAATGCCTTCAGCAACCAATTTCTGGTGAAAAACCGGTATTGATGACCAATTGCAGTAGTAAGATCCGGATAATCCAAGGCAAGTTGAACCATTTGCCTTCCTTGGTAAATGGTAGATGCCATGTTCTTCTCGCATATCACGTTAATCCCGTGATCCATTGCTTCCTTCACGAGCACGTGATGGGTGTATATTGGCGTGGCGATCACTGCCAAGTCAGGTACACCCTTGTCCATCACGTAATCATCGATGTTAATGAACCCATCATCATCTTCCAGTCCGAATAAATGCATGTTTTCTAGTAATTCCGTGTCGGTGTCAACGATACCCGTCAGCTCGAAATCTGGATGGGCGAGAATGTTTCGTCGCCATCCCGTGGCATGGGAACCCATTCCAACGATGACGGTTGATTTCTTTGCCATGTGAATTGAACCTCCAATACAATATCACGGTACGCGATATTAACAGGTACAAGAAATGCGGGTTATTTTTAACTTCCTTCGTTTAAAAACCGAATATAACTCAAGGGGATGGAACGAAGAAGAAGGAAGTTCCTACATTCCGAAAAAGAACGTGATCACGATGGATATTACCATGAAAAGGATGCAATAGATTAGGCTCTTCACATTTTGGCTCTTCATATTATTCTTATTGGGTATCCTCTGGCGACAAGCATCACACGTCAGGGTGGCATCAACGTGGTTCTGGCATACTGGCTTACCACATTCCCTGCACTTTGCAACCGCTTCATTGCCACAATACACGCAATCCTCATCCATCAAGACATCAATATCTGGGACGTACCGCTTCTCAACTTCTGGAACTGCTTTCAATTCTTTCAAGTTCGTCCGGTACCCTGGAGCCCCGCTCGCCTTTGCCAATGCACGACCAATACGTGCGAAGATGCTATTATTATTACTCATTCACACCACGATATCGAATCTGCTCTCCAATGCGCTTCGATACTAGAGAAGGAGTCTACTTTTAAAAAAGTTCTATGTTCTGCATATTCGTTTTCAATGAAGCCGTGTCATGCATAGATCGCGGGAACCTACCCCGCCGAAAGAAGCAGGAAACGACTTGCTCACCCGCACGATGAAGGAAAGCTTTTTCATATTCATTCTCGCAATACATACACAATGAATGTGAATTTCCGGATAGAGGATTTCTTCAGCTCCCGATCGAGACGATCCCCGGTGCTTTCAACCAGGGGGATCGTGGCATCTAGCCAACCATTGGCCACGCAGGCTGGAATCGAGATACTCATGAAAGGGGGAAATGCAGCAGATGCAGCTGTAGCATGTGCTGCCGCATTAAATGTAACTGAGCCCATGTCCACGGGAATCGGCGGGGATTGTTTTGCCCTGTTCTACGATTCTACCACGGGGCAGGTAAAGGGGATAAACGGTAGCGGGCGAGCACCAAGGAATCTCTCCATGGATGTGATTATTGAAGAGGGAATAACGGGGAGCAGGCTCCCTGCCACGAGCCCCCATGCAATCACGGTACCTGGTGCCGTTGCTGGTTGGGTGGATACAGTCAACGAATTCGGAAAACTTGGCATGGAGGAGATACTTTCACCAGCAATCAGGATGGCAAGGGATGGGCATCC
>WJJB01000275.1 GCA_014729935.1 Candidatus Bathyarchaeota archaeon
GACCCCTCCCGAGCCCATAACCTGGTATATTGGTGCCCTTACCCTCATGATTCCCCCGCACACGGTGGTCAAGAAGAAGGTTGAGCAAGGTTCCTTCACGCCCATGAATAACCTCCAAATCTTGGAAGAAACCAAGATATTACTGGAACACATTGATGATGGAGTACACGATTGCGTGTTCCGTAGCAATCATGCCAGTAATTACCTTGTATTGAAAGGCATCTTGAGCCAAGATAGACAAAAATTGCTGGATCAGGTGGAAAGGGCTATCGATCAGCCATCTCGTTACCTCCGCTCCGAATATCTCAGGGGATTGTGAAGTCGATCGCGTTATATTAGAGCAAGGTGAATACCTTTTTGTATTGATTCAATACAAGTATTATACAGGACATGGCAGTAACCTGCCCCGACGCGTTCGACCGGCAATAAGGAGCGACACATGATGCACCCGTGCATGCGAAAAAATCCAGTTAACTTCGGGATCATCTTCGAGGATTCCGTCCTGTACTCTTCAGACATGGAGATCGCTCCAGTATTGGACCTTGCCAAGTTTTCGATTTCCTTCACGAATAACTTGGTTCGCAATGCTGAGCTCTTGCGATTCACCCATGAACCTCGTTCGAGAAATATCGCTGGAGATGGAACCGGTGTGGATCCAGATCTCCTGACCATTACCAGGGAGCACGTGCTGTTCAAGTTCATGGAAAATAAGCGGGGCGAGCGCATCACCATTTGCATGACCTTCGCGAGTGCCGACGACTTGAGGGCGTTGGGGATAGCATACGTGACCCCGCAACAACTTATGGCACAAGCGCAGTCCTTGCTAGATGCTTACACGCAAGCTTTCATAGAGGCAACTAATTTCGATGAAATCTCCTTCAAGGAGTTATCTCAAGCGGAATTTCTTAAATTCCACCAAACCACCATCGAGTTATACAGCGAGATCAAGCGGATCATCGGCATCGTTTTCGAGGATACTTTCCCGTATCACGGGTTACTGGAGAGGGGACGCGTATCCACCGGGGACTGCAAGTTCCTTTTCTCGGCAGTCATGCATGGAAGCGTGCCAGTGGCTACCAAGTTTTATGCAGACATGAAGGATTTCTTCAAGATACGTGCAAACGTGGAAAAGGGTAATATAAATTCCGTCATAGAGAACCTCGTGTCTGCCCAGCTCTCCACGATCATATCAACCGCTACTTCCCTTGCCAGCACCATGATGCGCCAAGTGGAAGTGAGACTCACCGGCCCCAAGGATGCTGAAAAATTATATATTGGATTTTACCCGGTCAAAGGGCAGTTTGCCATCGTGTTCATATGCACGGGAGATCCAAGCACCTTGCTTTTCTTCACGCAAGCCACTGCCGCTGTCCTAATGGAGATGCCGGTGCTTGATGAAAAATTTACTGGCGAATTAACCATGTTCGAGCCAATTCAAGTGTTTATCAATGACATCCCTCCCACCATTGAACAACAGAGGGAGGAAAACCTGGAAACGCTCGTGGAGGACATGGATCTGGACATCATCGTGGGTGAGGAAGAGCGGCATAAAATGAGGCAGGACGCCATTGATGCGTGGGTGCCCGACGAGGATGATCCAAAAGATGCAGCGTTCAACAAAATTCGGAAACAAGTGCTGAACAAGCAAACCGCCATAAACGATCTCATCATCGAGCGCAAGCTCAAGCCCGCCATGAAAAAAACGAGAAGTATCTTGGATCAAGCCTTGAAGGTTGATGCGATCATCCTCGCAAGGTATTATGGAAGGAAGCTTTCCCTTCTCGTGGATGCCGTGGATTGATGCATCCCCTTGCAACAAATCCCGGTACATCTATGGTAATATCGAGATCATACCATCGTTGATTAGCCGTTCTTATTTTAGGAAACGCAGGAAAGCAACCAACCAGGTGAATCATGAACATGGGACTATGGTCATCAAGAAATGATTCCGGCGAGAATCCTTCCAAGGATATCGATGCACCAGCCGGCAACCCAATGTTATTTTCGAACCAGCTCAAGCAACGCACCACCATGATCAAGAAACTCTCCTTGGGTACCTTGAGTGACATTGCCAGCATCAAGGAAGAGATCTCGAGTGGAAATATGGCTATTATCGATGTCGCCCAATTCGTCACGTCTGGCGAGTTTTCCATCTTGGAATTGAAACGTGCGATAGAGCAAATACGTGGTACTTGCAAGCAATTAGGTGGTATGCTGGCTAGACTTGGCGACAGGTATCTCATTGCGACCCCCCACGAGCAGCTGCGTCTCTCCCTGTGAGATCCTTCTTCATCCCGTTGGAAGAAAGATGCTGGATACCGGGGGAAGCATTGGAATGGGAAGGAATCCTGAGGAATATAAGACAAGGAATGCCAAGCAAACCAAGCTTACCATCAAGACATGGGTATCCCTTGGCTTAAATCCAATGGATCTTACCGAACTTCTTGTTTTTTTCAAGCCGAATCCCCGCTTCTCCAGAGAAATTGCCATGTGCAATCCTTGCCTGAAGATAATGACGAGAAAGGTGGATACGCGATCTTTCAGGACACGGTATAGATGGCGCACCCCTCTTCCCTTTGATGCCAATGATCCACGCAATTCTTGTGCCATGCTTATAGATTCCATTTCAACTTGGACCAACGGAATGTAGCGAAGCGCGATAAGGACAGTAATTGCTGCCTTGTATGGAAAACCCGCTTCGACCAATCCAGTGACGAAATCACCGGGTGAAGTTGTTCTCAAAAGCATGGTTGCCCAGCTCGAGAAGCAAATAACCCATAAAGCACTCCGTGCAGCATAATACAATGATTGACGGTGGATTGGTAAATAGGGAGACCAAATGTGAAACATCACCTCACCGGAATGGGGAATCCAGAACCCGAGGAAGATATCAATGAAAACGATGGATGCAATCAACATGAATATCCACCTGAATAGTTTCAAGGTACTGATGAATGAAACACCAGTGCGCTTCATGAAGATGATGATGAAGCAGTCCACGATGAAAAGCAATAAAGTGCTCTGGATGAAGATTACCGAGATGGAAAAAGATATGACAAGGAACAATTTCACGAACGGGTGTAGGTGGTGCATCATTGAATTGCCAGGTTGGTACAGGTGCACTGATTTTCTCCCCGTACCTTGACCCCTTCCTTTCACCCACATGTAATGCTCCCTCCTTTCTTGAAAAATGCGCTCATGACATGCGTCTGGTGCGTGTTAAATCCCTCAGGGAGCCCTGTATCAGGCGTGATGTCGGTAAAGGATCCATCATTGAGATATACCATCCTAGTGCAAGATTTGGCTAACATGTTGACATCGTGAGATGCCATGAGTATGGTCTTGCCATCGTCATGCAATTGACATAATAATTCCATCACGGACCGACTTGTGGCTGCATCGTGCCCGAGAAATGGTTCGTCGAGGATTAGCAATGGTGGCTGGTGGATGATACTACTCAGAATGGATAACCGGCGCTTTTGCCCCCATGATAGCAAGAATGGATTTGTATCCAAGTCTTGGTGCTCAATACCGATCATGCCGACCATTTCTTGCATGGTTTCCTCCATGGGTATTTCCACCTTGTAGTTTTGAATGGAATATAATAGCTCTCTCTTGACGGTTCGATTAAACAGCTGCATTTCGGGATTTTGGAAGGTGAAACCAAGATCCCGGTAGTATTTCTTTCGCCTGATGGTCCCAATGGGGGTGTCCTTGTAAAATATTTGCCCCTTGGTGGGCTGAATCATCCCGGCGACCAGCTTGAGCAAGGTACTCTTCCCTGCACCGTTCATACCCATGATGCCAACCGATTCGCCCTCCCTGATGGAGATCGATGCGTCCGAGAGGACTTCCGAGGGGGACCCTGGATAGGAATAACTCACGTTCTCTAATCTCAAGAGGGGAGAATCCGCTTCATGAACCGTTTTTCCTCCTCGGTTCGGGTCGATTGCTGATCCATACCATTCCCTGACGGATGGACTTTTTTCAAGAATATCCCTCTCATTTCTTGCAAACTGCAAGGATGGAAGCTTCCCCGCTGTCGTTGCTTGTATTTCTCTCATCTTGGCTAGTAATTCATCGGTGCAATAAGTCTCCCGGTCCAAGTTTTCAAGAAATCCCGTGAGCGAGAAAAGCCAGCTGATTTCACTTGCACTCCTCGTGAAAGTTGCCTTGATATCATCCATACGGATCCTTTTAGTGCTGGTTCCCCTTTCCCACCGATAATCGATGGTTCCCTCTCGTGACATGTGCATGAAACGGTCGATCACGGGATACAAGGAATCAACATCGTGGTCCAAGATAACAATCGAATGCGCCCGCGAGGACTTGATACGCTCGAGGAAAGCAAGCAAGTCTTGCAAGTGCATTGGATCCAAATACGCTGTTGGTTCATCCAATATGATGAATGGACAGTCCATCAGCACGTAAGATGCGATTCCAACGAGTTGCTTTTGCCCCGTGCTTAATTGGTGCACTTCCTTATCTAATAAATGCGAGATACCCAACCTTGTTACTGCTTGGTCAATTTTCTCCTTTATTTCAGGTACTGGCATCCCTAAGTTTTCCAAGCCAAACGCCAGTTCGGCACGCACGTCAAGGGACACCAAGATATCATCTGGATTTTGTGAAACGAAACTGGTGATTGTTGAAAAGTCCGATACACGTGCTGAGAAGGGATCCACCACTTGTTCTCCATCCTCATACAAGATAGACCCCTTCCAATAACCTTTAAATGCCCGAGGAACCAAACCGCTAATGCAATAGGCAAGGGTGGTCTTGCCGCATCCAGATGGCCCGGCAAGGAGTGAAATCTCTCCGGGATGTAAGGTAAAAGTAAGGTCCTGCAAAATTGGCTTCGATTCTTTGTTATACTTGAAGGAAAAATTAGTTACTTTAAGCCTTCCACCAAGCTTATCTTGCCGCGGATCAAGCATCACAGAATCATGGTTATCATGTGCAGCACTCATCATGGGTCTCCTTGATGATACGAAATCATCTAAACTTCATGAATGATGGTTATCTGCTTTCTTGGAAACACCTGGGCATCGATGGTGAACAGGAGTTCGCTAATCGAGTAACCAAGTAATCCGGCTAGCAGGAGCCCTGAAATCGCCGCAAAGCTGCATGCTAATAGAATAAACCCACTTGGAAATATGAATAATTTCCCGTTCAATGCATAGGTTAGGATAGGTTGGAAGAAATTACCTATGAACCCGGCAACGAGAAACTTGATCATTTTCCTTCCACGGTGAACGACCTTAAACATTATGGCATATCCCAC
>WJJB01000276.1 GCA_014729935.1 Candidatus Bathyarchaeota archaeon
ACCTATAGCCTTATTTTTCACGACGTTTAAATCAGCACGGCAAATCATGGCTGCAATGGGAACGTATCCACTTCCCAATGCCTTGCCAGCAACGATGATGTCGGGAATCACATCAAAATGCTCGAACGTGAACATCCTGCCGGTTTTACCGAGTCCTTGCGGTATTTCGTCAAATACCAGAAGGGTTCCATTTTCATCGCAAGCCTCACGCACGATGCCCCAGTATCCTTTAGGTGGTATATATGGAACACTCCTGATGGCTTCAGCGACAATGGCTGCAATGTCTCCTTCCCGTTCAAGCACGTAACGCACCATCCTTGCGCATTCTAAATTGCATGCTTCTGGTGAATCATGACCATAGGAGCATCTATAGCAATAAGGGGGCGCTACATGAAGGGTCCCTGCTAGCAACGGCATACCTTCCCGGAATAGACGCTCGCCCCCGATGGAGCTTGCACCGAATCCAGCACCATGAAAGGAGTCCCAGAATGAAAGAAACTTGCTCCTTCCAGTGGCTCCAATGGCAAGTTTCATCGCCATTTCGATGGCATCAGTGCCACCTGGGGAGAATAGGGAACGAGATATACCTTCAGGTGTGATGGATGCCAGTTTCTTTGCCAGTTTTATCGCAGGTTCGTTCGTGTACCGTCTTACAGAGAAAGCAAGGACGCGAGCTTGTCGAATCAATGCGTGGAACACGCGTGGATTGCCATGCCCAACATGATGTACGGAATTACCATGAAAATCGATAATGCGATTACCCGAGGCATCTTCTATGTAAATGCCACTTCCACCTGCTTGCACGTTCAAGCAAGGCGTGGATAGTGATTGGTGGATGAAATAGGCAGCATCCTCATCGATCTGGGTTCGCACAGCCTCGGGTAATTTCTCTTGCCAAGCCTTCCGCATGAGGCTGGTGCTCGAGTCTCCTTCAGAGATATCACCATCCCCATTTTCACGGTACAGGTTTTTCATTATCTTTGGAATCCCCGCATGGATTTCTTGCTTGTTGGAGGGTACTTATCCAAGGGGAGAAATAAGACTTAACTTCAGGGATTCAATGCCCCCCATGCACATCGAGTGCATTCACGGTGAATATCATGCAAGATGATGACTGGTTCGATCCAGCGGTTTTCCCAAGCAATCCATACCTGCTTCTCACTCCCGGTCCCCTTTCGACGACCAAGAAGGTCAAGGCAGCAATGTTAAGGGATTGGTGCACTTGGGATGATGATTACAAGTGTTTAGTCCAAGGTATCAGGGAGGAACTGGTTTCGCTTGCCACCAAGAAGATCGATGATTATTCCTGCGTGCTAATGCAAGGCTCGGGAACCTTTTGCATTGAATCGGTGGTGGGTTCCAGTATTCCAAGGAATGGCAAGTTGCTCGTCTTGGTGAATGGTGCATATGGCATGCGCATCGTGAACATGGCAAAAATCCTGAAAATCGACCATTGCGTTCTTGATAGCGGGGAATTAATGCCACCCAATAACGATGCGTTACTCAAGCACTTACAAGAAGATGATACGATAACTCACGTCGCACTTGTTCACTCTGAAACCACAACAGGTATCCTCAATCCCTTGAAGGAGACATGTAATATTATCAAGGAACATGACAAGACGCTCATCCTTGATGCCATGAGCTCGTTCGGTGGGGTGCAATTCGACGCGGCTGAACACCAGGTGGATTTCCTGGTTAGCAGTGCGAACAAGTGCATGCAAGGTTGCCCTGGATTTGGTTTTATAATCGCCACGAGGGATGCACTGGATGCCTGCCAAGGGAGCAAGAGGTCACTCTCGCTAGATCTCCACGATCAATGGACTACCATGGAACAGGACAATGGAAAATGGCGATTCACGTCCCCCACCCATGTGGTGCATGCGTTCAAGCAAGCACTAAAAGAATTGGAGGCAGAAGGTGGGATTCCTGCCCGTCACAGGCGATATGCTACCAACCAGGCAGTATTGGACAAGGGGATGCGTGGGCTTGGGTTCGCTCCTTTGGAGCTCGGGCTGCATCAAGGACCCATCATCACTACTTTCCACTCACCCGACAGCAGCGATTATGATTTTTCGATATTTTATCGGAAGTTGAAGGATTCCGGGTTCGTCATCTATCCTGGCAAGGTAACTACGAGGGACACGTTCAGGATTGGCTCTATAGGTGCCATCACGCCTTCAGACATGCGAGATCTCGTATCTGCCGTGGAACAATCCATCTTCTGGGAATGATGTGATGCATGGATTCATGGGATCTTGAATTGCGAGGATGTAGCATGAGTTTTATCCCATCCCGCGTTATCGAAAGTGAGATTCATGGAGACATCCAGTGCGTTCTCGCTTTCAGTGCTAAAAAAGCGGTACCATGTATTGCAGGTATTATGTTTCACCACGTGGATGGCAAACGTGCTCTTCATGATTTTCGGCATCATATTCGTTCACGAGCTTGGGGTTTCCATATCTGGTATCTTCCTGTTTAATCTCAGCATCATCTCAATTTCATTCATCACTTCCTCGCTATTGAATCACCACTCGGATAAAAAGCGCCAGCGGAAGCATTTTGCCATGCTCTCGTATATATTACGAGCTACGGGTATCTTATTGCTATCATTCGCTGGAAACATATTATTCATCATCTTGTATTATATCATCACTGCATTATTGAATCCCATCTCCTTTGAAGTTGCTATTATATACGAGCTTGGGGAACAGATGGAAAAAATAAAAATGAAAGAAAAATCAAGGAAAGAAAGGGAGGAGAATGCCGCGACAAGGTATTATCTTGGATACAGGCTTTTCGGTTCCCTCGGATGGGCGATCATGGCTCCAATTGCGGGATTCGGAATTTCTCTATTGAACAATAAATTACCGCTAGATCCCCTCACGCAAATGCCTGTTGCTGGATACAGGATTTTCTTCATCATCGCAGCTCTAATTTATTTTGTTGCTGCCCTAGTCCTTGGATTGATATACGAGGAATATCGGAAGCAGGATATGCAGGTTCAAGACCTCCAGAACCAAGAAAATATATCAAGCGGGCATGGAAATGGATTGAAAAGATTCCTGTTAACCCATTCTGGTTTTGTTGTTTTCCTTGCTACCATGTTCATCTTCCACGCGGGTTCAACCCTATTCCAAACACCCTATGGGGTTTTCCTGAAGGAGTTTTCTGGGGGCAGGCTGGAGTTGGTTGGTATATCCTATTTCTTCTCGGCAATTCCCGAAGTTCCCCTGTTCATGGTTGCTTATATGTTGATTAACAAGCGCGGTTACAGGTTCACGCTTTCATTGTCTTTCTTGCTTGAAATCAGCAGAATCATCCTTACCATATTTATCATCCCCGTTGGCAATCCCCTACTCGTTCTCCCGTTGCAATCGATGAATTCATTCTCCCTGCGTTGGCCGTCCATTACCCATGGTATTTCTCAAGAATTATCACCTAATAATCGAGCAACCGGGATGAACTTGAACTTGCTTGTGCAAAAATCTGGGGGGTTCCTTGGAAGTGTCATTGGAAGCATCATTTCTTCTCTTGTTCCCGCCGGCATTGAGACATACTCCATGCTCTTCATGACCTCCCTAATATTCATATCTTGTAACACCATAATATTCACTAGCGGCGGTTACATTTCTAAAAGGGGACAGCGATGACAAGCAATTCGATTGAAACAAGATTTGCGGCTGCAATCCGCTGGTTGCATGCAAGGGCGTCATTGGTAAAACTTCGAACCAAGCAATTGCGTTGGAATTCCAAGATAACCATCCAAATGCCAGGGAATGATACCAAGGACGTGATAAAGCTAACCACGGCGTGGTTCGGGAAGATCCCGGCTACTCGATTTGAACCAGTACTCGTCAAGACACGAAAATCCCATTTATGGTTGATTGGAACCCGGCTTTCGAGACATGGTGGTGAAATCGCCGTGAGGGTTGCAAGGAGGATTTCTACTGAATATCAATCCAAGCTGGTTGTACTTGGCACTAATATCATCGCATTTTCCATGGTTTACAAGAATCGCATCGTGCATCCCATTCTCGGTGGTTCAAGAGTAAATGAAAGTGATCGAAATGGTTTTCGGGACGCCGTTGAACTTTATTCCAAGATGCACGATAGCTTTAACGTCAAGTTGAACAAGATTATTAAGTTAGGAACGGAAAGGTAACCGTGAGGGATCATCATGTCGAAGCTTGAGAAGAAACTTTTCACCAAATCAAAGATCGTGTGCACATTGGGTCCAGCAAGCGAGGAACCAGACCGGATCAAGAAATTAAGCGACCTGGGGATGGATGTGGCAAGATTAAACTTCAGCCATGGCTCAATTGAATACAAAAAGAAACTTTTCAATAGAATACGCCAGGTTGATCCGAATCTTGCCATTTTATGTGATATACAAGGTCCCAAGATACGCATCGGCTTCATAAGGGATAACGGGGCAGTTCTGTACACGGGGGATTCAGTAACCATCACTACCGAGGATATAGAGGGTGATGGGCGCAGGTTCTCCATATCTCACAAACAACTGCCGCAAGAAACCGAGCCAGGCCATTTCATCTTCATCAATGACGGCATCGTTTGCTTGAAGGTTAAGGAAATCGAGGGCACGGAGATCAGGTGCAAGGTTTTATCAGGGGGCTTCATCTCAAGCAAGAAAGGTGTTAATCTGCCGGACACGAAAATCTCGATCCGCGTGCCAACCGAAAAGGACAAAGATGATTTATCCGTAATCGCAAAACTGGAGCCGGAATTCGTGGCCATATCATTCGTGCAAGATGCAATGGATGTTCTCAACGTGAAAGAAGTCCTGGCGCAAAGTGGCAATTCTGATATCAAGCTTATTAGCAAGATTGAACGACCAGTCGCATTGGAAAATTTTGATGAGATCCTCGGACTATCAGATGGTATCATGGTTGCAAGGGGTGACCTTGGAGTAGAAGTGCCATTCGAAAAGATAATCCCCGCTCAGAAAGAAATGATATACAAGGCAAATAAGTCGGGAAAACCCATCATCGTGGCGACCCAAATGTTGGAATCCATGGTCAATACTCCAATTCCAACCAGGGCTGAGGTGTCGGATGTATTTAATGCCATCGAGGACGGCGCGGATGCAGTGATGCTCTCGGCGGAGACCGCAGCGGGGAAATTTCCCATGAAATGCGTGGATACCATGGAGAAGATCATCAAGGTTTCAGAAGATAATATTCCCCCGCGTAATCCGAATGATTTCGATTCTAACGAGGAAACCATCGCTGAAATTATCGGTCATTTGGTTCATAATACCTGCACCGAATTCAAGGATATGGAGATGGATGGCATTTCCATGAAAAATTCAAAGATCCTGTGCCTAACTCGGAGCGGATTATCAGCCCGAATGGTGTCAAAGTACAGGCCAGCTTTGCCAATAATTGCCGTGACGATGGAGCATCAAGTCGCCAGGGAGCTCCGGCTGGTCTGGGGGGTTGAAGCAGTGGTCATCCCGGGGATACATCTCGAGAAAAACCCCTTCATCAAGATACAGAAATCCACGAATTTCTGCATTGAAAAAGGCTACGTCACGCCTGATGAGCAGCTAGTATGTGTTGGTAACATGGAGTACCTTCCCGCAAGAACAAACATGGTGTCCATCTTCAAGGTGCAAGATATCTTGGACTCTCTCGAATGATACTTTCGCTTGTTTATCCCTTCAAATCATAGATTGCCTTGGAAGATCTTATTTACCACGATTTCATATTGAACCAAAAAGCACCTCAAGGAAGACTCATGCTCTCATTTGGCAACGATCCCACCGTGCCGTGGGTTGAAAAATACCGTCCCATGTCCGTGTTCTCGAAAGATTTCATTAATCAAGAATTGATCTTGGAAAACTTGCGGTTTTATGCCAAGAACGCGCAACGAAGCATGCCGCACCTGATATTCTCGGGCCCTCCTGGAACCGGGAAAACAACCGCCGCCCTTGCTTTGGCAAGGGATATCCTCGGAAAATCCATGCGAAAAGATACCGTGCTTGAGCTAAACGCGAGCGATCAACGTGGTATCGCAATGATGCGGGGGAGTATAAAGGCTTTCACCTCCACGCAAGAATTCTCCAACGTCCCGTTCAAGATCGTCATTCTAGATGAAGCGGATAACATAACAAGAGCAGCACAAAGTGCCATGCGCCGTATCATGGAGCTTGCGAGTCATACTGCAAGGTTCATCTTGATGTGTAACTATGCAGATAGGATCATCGATCCCATAAAATCAAGGTGTGCGGTGATGCGGTTCAAGCCGTTGAAACCAAGGCACGTGAAGCAACATCTGTTGGAGATAGCAAGACGTGAGGATATTCAAGTGGAGGAGGATTGCCTAGACGCCTTGGTGTTCGTTGGTCAAGGTGATCTCAGGCGCACCATAAACGCGTTCCAAATGGCTATTTCTGTTGTTGACGCGGTGGACGAACTCACAGTTGATATCATTCATGATCTTGAGGGATTTGTTAAGCCAAGTGAATTAGGGGATCTCATCGATAGCCTTACTGGAAAGGGCAAAGATGCTTTCTCTGAAGCAATTTCGAAAGCAACGCGGCAAATTCATGTTTCAAGCAGGAATCTCGTCATCCAATTGCATTCTAGCATGAAAAAACATCCCATCGCTAAGGATCAGGTTGCTATGGCTAGAATTCTTGAGATCCTTGCAGATATAGACCATCGATTAACGAAAAAAGCGGATCCTGCCATCCAATTTACCGCCTTGATTACCAGGATGTGGCAAATCCTGCACCAGGGAAATTCAAACACGTGAAAGAGTCTCGATCATCATGGTATCCTTTTCCAACAACAATCCACTGGAACGTATCTATTCATTGAAACACGAACCAAGAGTTCTTGAGGAGATCGCGGGTCATGAGGAGAGCAAGGAACGCTTGGAAAGGTTAATTTCTTCTAGAAGCGTCACCCATTTGCTCCTAGCAGGTCCCCCTGGTTCGGGGAAGCTGACATTGGCGAAATGCTTTGCAAGGGACTTACTTGGTACCGAGATGAAAGCTGCTCTTGGCATCGTGCACGTGTCGAACCCATTGACATCGGAGGAGCGGAAGGCAGCAAAGCGAGATTCATACGTGAGTAAAACGAGGATTGGAAGCAAGGCTGGATTGAAGTTCACCTGGCCGAAATTCATCCAAATGCGGGTTAAGCCATTCGTTGAATTGAAAGCCATGAATGCACTCGGTTATAAAATCCTCATCGTGACCGACTTCCACTTGCTTGGAAACGACCAGCAGGGATTCAGGAGATTGATGGAAATGTATGGCAGGAATTGTAGGTTTATCTTGCTTACATCCCAGATTTCCAGTATCATTGATCCGATCATCTCACGGTGTCAAATATTGCTTATTTCACCAGTATCTAAAGCCAGGTTCTACAAGGAAGTCAAATCCATAGGTAACAAGGAAGATTTCAAGGTGAATTACACGTTCATCAATTCACTTTATCATGTTACAAGGGGAAATATCGGCTTAGCGTTGAATTACATTCAAATGATGATACTTAGAGGTTGGGAGTTAACGGGAGACAAGCTATTCCAGCTCTTGAAAAAAGTCGTTGATACATCTGGTTTCACGCGTTTCTTGGAGCTGGCAATGAATGGCAAGTATCTTGATGCCAGGAACCTTTATTTCTCCATCAAGAAAGAAGCGGGATATACATTCACCACTTTCTTGGAGACTCTTCACGAGAAAGCGCTGCATGCGCCAATCTCCCAATCCTTCAAGGCACACATTGTGGATACAATTGCCATGATCAATGCCAAATCATTGCCATCATCTTCCGACGAACCTCATCTTTTCCAGCTAGTCTATGCCCTGGGTCAACTCGTGGCTGATGGGAGTCCTTAAATCACCTGGAAAGTGAAACCTCATGTCGAAATCAAATAAATCAAGGAAAAGAAGGAATTCAAACACCACGAGGAAATCTGGAGGTAAGATCGATATTCCATGGGTGGAAAAATACCGACCTAAAACTCTCAAGGATATCATAGGAGTTGATGCAAAGAAAAAGCAACTCGTCAAATTCTTGGAGGAATTCCCTAATCAACGTGCCGCAGTATTGTTGGGACCCCCTGGTGTTGGAAAAACCACCCTTGTCCTTGCGGCAGCGCGTGATATGAAAAAAGATGTCATAGAGATGAATGCATCCGACGCAAGATCCGCCGAATCCATCAAGAAGAAGATATCTGAATCAACCAAAACAAGATCAATTACAGATTTCATTGGCAGCACCAAGGGAAAGATCATTCTCATAGACGAGGTCGATGGTATACACGGCAACCAAGATCGTGGGGGTGTGCCCACTCTCTTGGAGATCATAAAGGATTCCGAATATCCCATCGTCATGACCTGCAACGAATGGCTATCCAAGCTGCAAAGGATCTATAAGGTATCCGAGATGATCAAGTTCAGGTCCGTACATCCGGCTTCCATCCGCAACGTTCTGAAGGATGTCCTCGAAAAGGAGGGGCATGAGGGCATTATTTCAGATGAGATCCTTGAAAAAATTGCGGAGAGTGCCAACGGGGATTTCAGGTCAGCCATTAACGATCTCCAATCGCTGGTAGAGGCGCTCCTGCACAAGGAACGGATCTTGGAAAAAGATGGCGGAGCTGGTGCCCGCATCGATTCAACCACCAAGGAATTGCTAGAGGACCTGAATTCCACCCGTGATGAATTTCTCTCGATTTTTGATGGGATCAGGCAAGCACTTGGATCGACGACCATCGCTGGTGCCAGGAGGGCAATAGGCAATATTGAGATGCCCAATGTCTCCAGCAACTTCCAGTGGGACACCATTTTGCAATACATCCTGGAAAATATTCACAAAATCAGCCGGGATGATGATAAAATTGCTTTAGCGATGGATTTATTTTCAAGTGCGGACCAAATGCTTGGATTTGTAAAAGAAACTCAAGAATGGTCATTACTCGCGTATTTTATCAATTTCGTTGCTGCAGGTATTGCCAGCATTACAAATGGAAGCAAGGGTGGTTTTAATTCCAGCGTGGACCAACCTAAATTCAGGTTCTTTAGGGATAGTTCACCCACGGAGCTTCTCGATGCGATATCTCGCACTTTTCAAGTGTCTCACAGGGATATCAAGGAGGAGTTATTCCCCGTTATCAAGCACATGCTTATCCAAGACGATGGAGTGTTTAAAAAAGAATTGCAGGAGTGGTTGGACCTGGATGCAGCAGGGAAACGCAAGATTTCAAAATGGGCCATGAAATGAATGGGAGTGCATTTCAAGAATCTCCAGGTACGTGGATTCCTGCAGCCGGACCAATTATTCTCGCGACTTATTCCTGATGGAATATCTCCTAAAGGTATATAACAATAAAACTCCATAAGTACCTCGTGGGTTGCTACCCTGCCTACCGTGGTGGTACACCCGTAAAACTATTTGAAGTCCATCGTTAATCCTTAAGGAGGTAATAGCCTAGATAAAGAGTTTACTACCTCTTTTCACCCCTTCATCGGAAAAAGTGAAAGGAGAATTTACCATGTCCAAGAAAAAAGACGAAAGCGAAACCGAAAAAGAAGAAGCAAGAATTGGTGTTTTCGTCTGTAGATGCGGGATAAATATTGCTGGAGTCGTTAGTTGCCCCGATGTCGTGGATTTTTCAAAGAATCTGGATGGCGTCGTGGTAGCAGAAGAATACCTCTCCTATTGCACAGAGGGTGGCGCCAGAGAAATCAAGGATGCCATCGAAAAGCATAATTTGGATCGAGTGGTCATTGCCGCTTGCACCCCGAAAACGCATCAACCTGTATTTCAAGCGGTATTGGAAGATGCCGGCATCCCACCCCGCATGCTCGAATTCGTGAATATTCGCGAACATGACTCTTTCGTTCACATGCACGAGAAAAGCGTGGCAACCGAGAAAGCTAACGAGCTTGTCTCGGCGGCAGTAGCACGGGCAAAATTGCTCGAAGACGTGCCTACAGAAATCGTGGATATCAATTCAAGCGTGCTGGTCGTGGGTGGGGGAATCGCGGGGTTAACAGCAGCCATTGATCTTGCCAATCAACCGGAGATAGAGCAAGTCGTCTTGGTGGAGAAGAAGAATACGATCGGTGGTCGCATGGCTCAACTCGACCGGACGTTCCCGACGGATGATTGTTCCATCTGAATCTTGGGCCCCAAGATGCTCGAAGCTAATCGCATGGAAAAGATCAAGATTCATACGATGGCCGAGGTAAGCAGCATCACCGGATACATTGGCAATTTCGACGTCGAGGTGACCGAGTTTCCACGGTACATTGATGCTGACAAGTGCAATGGTTGTGGTCTTTGTGCCCAGGTCTGTCCCGTGGTGGTGCCGAATCCATTTGATGAGAATCTCTCGTCAAGACGGGTTGCGGACATTTCCTTTGCCCAAGCCGTGCCAACCATCTATGACATCGATATTGATTCATGCATCAGGTGCTATGAGTGTAGCGGGGTCTGCGATCAGTTTGCCATCGATTTCTCGCAAGAGGAACGGGTGGTAGATTACGAGATAGGCGCAATTATCATTGCTACTGGTTGGGATATATACAAGCCCTCGACCGGCATTGGCAAGGATTACGGGTATGGAAGGTTCGATAATGTGATCGATCAGCTCCAGCTTGAACGCATCCTTGCACCGAACGGTCCAACACTCGGCCATGTGCGACGACCCAGTGATGGAAAGACGCCGAAGCGCATCGTTATGATCCAGTGTGTTGGGTCCCGTGGCGAGGTAAACGATCATTGTTCGCAGGTATGTTGTTTACTTGCGGTGAAAAACTCCAAGTTATTGAAATCCGAGTATCCGGACGCCGAGATCATCATCTCCTATATTGACATGCGGTGCGCGGGAAAGGATTACGAGGAGTATTTCAAGCGTTCCCGCGAGGCTGGGATAATGTTCGTGAATGGCAAGGTTGGCGAAATGCGCGAGGATCCCAAATCCAAGAACATTTTCCTCACCATGGAGGATATTACATCGGGTCAAATGTTGGAAATCGAAGCGGATCTCGTGGTGTTATCCTCAGCGTCCTTGGCATCGCAAGGGACTAACCAGATTGCAGGCGTGCTCAAGATGGAACAGAACCAAGCAGGATTCATCAAGGAATTCCATTCTCGTTTGAATCCCATCGACACGAAAACCCCGGGGGTATTTATCGCCGGTTCGGTTCAAGGACCCAAACCTATCGGGGATTCAGTCTCGTCTGCAAAGGGTGCTGCCAGCGCGGTATCAATCTTGGTTAATAACAAGCAATACGAGATTGAATTAATCCGGGCGATTGTTGAAGATCAGGGCAACTGCTCCAAGTGTTACCGGTGCATCGATGCGTGCCCATATAACGCAATCTCCCTTACCGCCGACGGGAAGCTTGAAGTGGATATCGTGATGTGCAAGGGATGTGGCACGTGTAGCAACGTGTGCCGCTCGCAAACCATCCAGCTCAGGTACTTCCGGGATACTCAATACGAGGCTTATGTCGACGCGCTATTCACGGCCCCCCAAGCATCTACAGATTGAAACACTGGACAACCACACGATCATCGAATGAATGATGTTTGCATCGAAACCATGAGGCATGCAAGCGGACGAATCCTGCAGGATTCTCGATGAATCATTTCCATTTTCCAACTAATACCAAGATCCGGGAAAATCTCATTTCTAGGCGTTCCTTGAAACGAGGCTTTTGGGATGAATGGATCATGTTCCATGTTAAGTGACCTCCATGCATGTGAATGTGAGTGCTTCCATTGAATCCACGAAACCCCCTACCACGTGGAGGGTATCGTGTCGATGATAGCCCCGTGGGAAACGCACCTTGGGTGGTTCCCCGTTCACGTGGAAGGTGCTCCGATAGGAAATGGGCAGGATGTGGACTGCGAAGTGCTCGTCGTGGTCGATCATGTATCCACAAACTCAATTGATAGCCCGGTCGAATAATTTTATTGTTTCTCCCTTCCTCCAGGGGAAACACGGTTTTGCGTTCCACGATTCAACCCCAGCGCGAAATGAACCTGGGATATTCGCCACGAAATTCAAAAGCGGGGTCATCATTCATTATATCCCGTCATGGCAAGATGGTAGCATCATTCCCGAACTTGGAATCACCACCTCTCGCGACCGTGCCAATCCATTGTGACAGATTCCGAACATTTATTTTTACAAGAGGTGTCAAGGTACATATGGCCGATGAATCAGCCGAGACGTGGACCCCGAGAATAGCCGCGTTCCTGTGCTGGAAGTGAGGTTTCGGTGCGGCCGACATGGCCGGCACGATTCGCGCCCAGCAACCGCCATCCTTTAGGACGGTATTAGTACCGTGCACCGGGCGCGTGTCGTCGGATCTCGTGCTTCGGGCACTTGGAAAAGGTGCTGATGGGGTGGCAATTGTCGGTTGCCACCTTACCGATTGCGAGTACGATACTGGCATCTTGTACGCAGTCGGGCTGACCGAGTACATGAAGATGATACTCGATATTACCGGCATCGGAGCCGATAGAATCGAGTTGGAGTATTGCTCGGCGGCTGAAGGCGCGAAATTCGCGGAATTCTCGCGAGCATATCACGAGAAAGTCGAAAAACTCGGGGAAAACCCAATCACAAAAGAATAGGATAATAACCACCACTCGGATGAAGCTTGCATCAAAATGACGCATGCAAGTAGACGCCCCGCAAGGGCCGTGGTGGATAACTTGGCAAGAACCAAGAATTCTCGCGTGCCGTGCTGCCTTGGCAGCATGGCGGGGAATGGTTCGTGGCAGGATGGCAAGGTAATAAAGCAAGAAATCAAGTACCAATCAGGGTATGCTCAGGAAGTTTGGATTTCAATAACTCCAAGAGCATTCCATGGATTTGGTGGCTTGGAAAATTAAAACACGAGTGATCAGGTGTGGAAATAGGAAAACCCTACAAGGTAACACTCGCTGGCGAACTTGGCGTGATCGAGTCGTTGCTAAAAGTCATGCTAGAAAAGAACATGGTTGACATGGTATTGGGCACAGAGGCGAAGAAGAATCTCGCAAACTTGAAACCCACAACCATCGAGAAGGCGAATGATGTTGGTGAGATGCATATGGATGCATATCTCGCTTTTGATTTCGCTAAGACCGATTCGTCGGCCAAGTATATTCATAAGAAGATGAATGGTGCATTAACCAACAAGGTGGGCGCCTTTGGCAGGCCCTGCGACCTGAGGGCACTGGTTGAGCTCCACAAGCGTCGCCAGGTGAATCTTGATAACATCATCCTGATTGGCATCGAGGAATACGGTAGGCTAGATCCAAAATTGATGCGGAAGTTCTTCAAGAAGGAAGGGATCGATGCAAGCAATCTCACCGGAGTCATCATGAAGCAAGATAAAGTGATCATGGAACTTGGTAATGAATCAAGGGAATTTCCATTCGGGAAAACCATTAATATTGGTAGAAATTGCGCCAATTGTACCAGCAAGACTGCAATGAAAAGCGATATTACCGTGAATTTCTTGACGGGGGATCCCATTCTTACTGTTAACTCCAAGAAAGGCTTGGACGTCATCGAGCAAGCAGGTGATTATCTTTCCTTTAAGGCTTCCTCCGTTGATACTTCGAAATTACTTCAGGAAATTGAATCGAAAGGTCGTCAACGCCAATTGGAAGAAATCCAAGCATTTCGAGACTTGCCCACTGAGCAAAAGATCAAGGCACTTGGGAAGTGCACCATGTGTGGCTTGTGCATACGTTCCTGCCCAGTCTGCTTTTGCGTGGATTGTATCATCCAGAAGAAACGAAAAGAGAAAGCTATCGATAATTTTACCTACCAACTTACCCGCATTTCTCACATTGCAGATACATGCATTCAATGCGGGCGATGTGACTCGATATGCCCTGTAAACCTCCCCTTGAATATATATTTCAATGATATTGCCATGAAACTCGAGGAGAAATACGGGTACGTTGCAGGCAGGTCATTGGATGAAAATACACCACGGTCGGACGTCGATGGCTTGAAGAAACGGCTCAACGCGCGTTAAATCCGAAAAGAGGTTACATGGATGTCTTTACCTGCGAGAATCAAAAAAACACTCGAACCTGGCAAGGTTCATTATAGCTTGCGGCTTCTAAATCACGAGAGGGTCTTAGAATTTGACAATGACGCTTGTGTGGCGTGCGGTTTATGCGTGCATGTATGCCCAATCGCCGATGACGTGATTTCCATGACTGGTGATGATGGGGAAAAGATCATTGTTGATATCGATCGTTGTGTTCATTGTGGCACTTGTGCATATTTCTGTGTCTCGGACGCGTTGACCCTCAAGATTGATGGTGAGGAGAGAATTGAACTCAGGGAACCTGCAGGAGATATCGAGCGACACTCGCTCCCTGACTTCACGGGTGTCACCTTGGAACACAAGGATACAGGGGAGCCAGTCAAGAAGTACCTTTCGGGATCCATAAAAATTGATCCAGCAATTGGAGATGCAACCTTGATGGATGGTGTCAATGCGTGTCCCACGGGAGCATTATTGATTCGTGAAGATGGCGCTCCAGGTTTCGAGGAGCGTAAGTGCTTTTTCTGTGACGCGTGTTCCATTGCAACCAAGGGAAAGATAGCGGTAACCAGGACAGTACTAATGATGGATTTTTCTGAAGGGGTGCCCCCATTAATCAAGCGTATCTTGGAACGTCTCATGGGCGAACGGGCGGCAGCACGAATTCTCAAAGGAAACAGTACCAAGAAAGGAATGTCTCAAACCCTCGCGCTCATGAAAGGGAAGGGTAAGGAATCCTGAAAAATTTCCATCATCTATATTTTCGTGTGAAAGTCGTCCACGCCTTTCAGTAGCATCGGGGGAAGCCAGATCTCATTTCATCTCACCTTTTCGCTCGATCTTGCCAAGATCCTGCAATTGATTATCGAAGCAGTTGAACTACCACGGCCCTAAACAGTAACGGGGGAATTTGATGTGCTCGATGCGAAGGATTGATGTTTCGGGGTCGAAATTGTTGGGATACAAGGAAGAAAGAGTTTTGCTACACGATGGAGCAGGAA
>WJJB01000277.1 GCA_014729935.1 Candidatus Bathyarchaeota archaeon
AGATATTAGAAGGCAGGTATCAGCCCGACACGGGGGAGAGTATTACCCCGCAGGATGAAACAAGAGGCGAAACGGGAGATTCGGGCAGTCCTGCTGGAAAAAAAGATTCAATTGAACAAGAATCGATAACTCCAAGTGAAAACTTGAAATTCTTTTACAATCTCGTGTCCTTCTTGCACGATCAGTTGGACCAAAAGAAAGAGGAAGAAAGGGAAGTGGCACGCGCTCCCGTGAGTAGGAATGCCATCTTCATTCATGGGAGATCTATCTGGTTGGCAGGAAGTACCGTGAAAATCAAGCAGCTGGTTGTTAGCGTGTTCAAAAAACTTGGCATTGAATCACACGTGAAGGAATTAGACAAGCAGCCCGAGTTCCGGAACATTGACCCCGATCTGGCAACTGTATTTCCCGATATATATTATTATCACCAGACGTTTCCAGATGCGGTGGATCCCAGGGAGAATCAGCTAGCCGTGAAGTATCTCAACCAAGCTAAGGAGATGGGAGCTATCGTTCGTGCAGAAAGAATTTGGGATCTGAACGTTGTACCCCTTTTTTTCTCTGACATGGCTCGGTTGCATCGCGGGGATCAACTCATGTACGACACGGTATTTTTACTACCTCCATCCCGCGTGGGCGGAAAGAACCCTGCAGTAAACCATTCATTACTTCAAAAAACCATCTTGGAGCCCCATGCAAGGCAGGGTTTGAAATCCTTCAAGCTTGAACTTGCCGGAGCCACATCCGTGGACATCACGCCTTACGCGAGGGATGTAAGCAAGTTGAAAAAAAGAAACTTGGATGATGATTCCACGGTCATCTTGGTTCATGGCAGTACGTTAGCGGAGAAACTCGAAAACGAGCCAGCAGCCGATTTCTTTCAATCCCAGTGGGTGAAAGAACATTTAGATGGGCAGCATACGAAGATCTTGAAGGTGCTGCTCATCATCAATGTCGATAAGTTCCACTTGCAAGAGCGAATCAAGGATTACACCTTCCAGATGAAACGGGTGGATGATAAAAGCAGGGATCGACTGAAACGTAGCACGCAACGCCTCCAGGATAAGTTACACGCGTACACCCACGTGTCAAAGGATAGAAAGGTGTTCGAGGAAAATGGATTCAAGTTGATTCGCATCGATGATGATCGTCAAACGGAACAACTCACCAAAATCTTCATTTTAGACCAGCTGTTACCATACGTCTTCGGGAAACGGGTATCAAAGGTGTACCACCTCCTTCCACGCTTCCTCGAGGCGTATATGATGCGAGTGTTATCTCCCTTGCTTGATTGGGATAACATGGTGCCCATGGATTTGTGAATCCCCAAAACAATGAAGAAGAATGATTTCGATGGCTCACATCCGGGAAATAAAGGACTATGATAAAATTGCAGCCGGGGAGGTGATAGAGAGGCCGGCAAGCATCGTGAAGGAGCTGCTAGAGAATTCGATCGATGCGGGAGCAAGCCGGGTACAAGTGGTGGTCAAGAAAGCGGGAAAGCAAGAAATAGAGGTGATTGATGATGGAAATGGAATTCCCGCGGGAGAATTGAAGCTTGCATTTGAAAAGCACACGACTTCAAAGATAGGGGAGTTCTCCGACATTTATGACCTGCACACCCTTGGTTTCAGGGGGGAAGCTCTCGCGTCCATCAAGGCGGTTGCTAGGGTGGAAATGATAAGTAAACCTGGAAATCAAGAAATGGGAAGAAAAATAGTCTTTGAAAATAATGCCCTCGTTGAAGAAAGGGATGTTTCAGCACCTGACGGTACCACGGTTACCGTGAAACACCTTTTCAAGGCAATTCCCGTGCGTCGAAAGTTTCTCAAGAAGGATTCAGTGGAGTTCGCGCACATCTCGGATATCGTGACCCGGTATGCACTTGCGTACCATGCGCTGGACATTAAGCTCATCCATAATGGGAGAAAGGTCCTCGATGCTCCCCCAAGCAACGGGAACTTGTTGAATACCATCGCATCGATTTATGGGAATGACCATGCTATTAACATGCTCCCCGTGGAAAATGAAACCGATTCGTTCTCCTTGAAGGGATTCATTGCAAAACCATGTATCACCAGGAGTTCCAGATCATATGCATCCCTCTTCGTGAATAAACGGCATGTTCACAGTCTAGAAATACTCAAGGCGGTGGAAGATGCCTACCGGGGAAGGATCATGAAAAACCGGTATCCATTCTTCGTATTATTTCTTGAAATGGACCCCGCTAGCATCGACGTGAATATCCATCCTACCAAGAAGGAGATAAAATTCGCAAGTGAGAAAGAATTGGTTTCATCGGTAAGATCTTGGATCAGGGAGACCTTGGATGCTTCCATTCACGTGCCATCCACCAATCCTGAATCCTTGGACGCGTTCACGGCACAAGCATCGAAATCAAGCACGGGAATGAGAACATCCGTATCC
Organism: Candidatus Bathyarchaeota archaeon; assembly: GCA_014729935.1. Lineage (GTDB taxonomy): Archaea > Asgardarchaeota > Lokiarchaeia > Sigyniarchaeales > Sigyniarchaeaceae > WJJB01. Next base: position 2,428 of record WJJB01000277.1, read on the forward strand.
CGGCAACAGCAGGTTCATGCAGGACAAGGTAATGCTGGTTTGAAACCCACTGCAAATGAAGGTGAAGGTACCCATTCGGAACTGGATACCCTGATTGATTCGGCATCCAAGCACGTCCATGCAGGCATCCTTGATGATGGAACTAATGGAACGAGAGAATGGAGGAAACAACGCACCAGCGGAAATGGAGATGATGCAACCATTCAAGGACATCCCCCGGCAGGGGGTTCAACCAGCACGGTATCTGGATGGAAACCCTTGATAGCCGGGAAAGGTACTCGCTCCATCCCGGATAAGGGAATGTTCGAGGTGCTTCCTCCCATCAATTCCCTTTGGGGAGGATTCCAATTGAACGACACGTACTTGTGCTTCGAGGTATCGGATGATTCAGGTGACTTGGTGATCGTCGACCAGCATGCTGCTTCAGAAAGGATCATGTATGAGAGGGTGAAAAAGCTCTTCAAGGATAAAGGGTTGGGCGTGCAAGAATTGCTCGTTCCAAAACCATTATCCCTTCCACCCAACTTGCTTCCATTACTCGGTGAAAATCTTGGCGTGCTGCAGCAATTCGGTTTTGAAATCGTGGAAGAACCAACGCAAGGGAAGGAATCGAAGTCCAACCGTTTTCTCTTGTTAAAAATCCCCTTTATCTTCAACCGGAAGGTTGACATGTCCATCATCGAGGATTTTCTCGAAGATATCCTTTGTCTCGAAGGAGACGCGCTCCAAGAGACCAAGGACGAAATCTTGAAATCATTTGGATGTCATTCCGCGATACGGGCGGGGGAACGCCTTTCCAGGAAGCAAGCATGGCGTCTCCTGCAAGAACTTGATCAATGCGATGATCCGCAGCATTGCGCTCACGGGCGACCAACCTTCATTCGCATTAAGAGGACTTGGTTGGAAAGGGAATTCAAGCGAACCGCGTGAATACACCATGGGCTAGATGGTATGAATTCCATGTATAGGTTATTTGACATCCTTCCTTTTAGGTCATGAGATGCCTACCATTGTTCCCGACCTCACAGCTATCATCAACCAGAAGGTCCTTGATGTTGCAAGACAGCTTGGCGTGGATGAAACCATCACGGTCATCATTTGTAACAAGGTTCTCACCACCATCGAGGATCTCGCGTCCAGGGAAGTTCCCTCAGGCCTTTTGGGACTATCGCATTTACAATTACTCTGCACTCGGGAGGATGCCACTTGTATCGACGTGCAGATATGGGCGGCTGGGGATTGGGAGCGGGATTCCACCGTTTCAGAAATCACTAGGAAGGTAGCGATGGACGAGCAGGCGTTGCTTGTAACATGCGATGAAATCCAACAC
>WJJB01000278.1 GCA_014729935.1 Candidatus Bathyarchaeota archaeon
CGTTTTCGTGCACGCGCCAAGGATGCTGGCCGCGATCGAGATGGACACGTGTAAAACCATGGTTGTAGTCATTTCCGGCCGGTTACCCATGTGCGGCCTCGTGTGTAAGAATGTCCAAGATTTTTAACTTCTGACTCGACATTGAAATCTTCAAGATCGATTTCTTCTTGGCCTTCGTGCTCCATCTATCCACTTTGGATCACGGAACCACTGACGCTCCAGCTCCTGGATCCCTTTGCATTCTTCACGGGCAAGCGAATGCGCGTTAAACTGCAAGTTGAAGACCTTCTCGAATTGCTTGATGATACATTTCTCCAAGTAATTCCCTTCAATCCTAGGAATGTTTTTCGTGGGATGGTATTTACTCCCGCTTGCAGTAACGGGGTTCGACGGGGACGCCACCAGGCTTGCTTCCAAGTGTTCGAGGTTCGCATGGAGAAGGAAGGTGGCGTGGTGCAAGATGGCACTCATCTTATGATATGCTGCACCACCCGAGACTTTAAAATCGTCGAAAAGGATAGTAGCTGGACTCTCCACCCGTACTGGAGAGCCATCAATCATTTCCAAGGCGTTGGCGAGGTTCACGGTGAATAAACTGTTCAAGGTGGACACGGATGTAATACCATTGAGAAATGACCTTGGAACCACGATGCTTGCATTCAAGATCCCGTTGTCAAGGTAAACCGCTCCCCCTCCAGAAATACGGCGAGCAATCTTGATGTCATTTTCCTTGCAATATTTCACATTTACCTCGTGAGCCAAAACCTGACTGCGGCCAATGACGACGCAAGGATCGCATTTCCAAAATCGTAAAAACGGTCCATCAAGTCTCCCTCGTGCGTGGTGGAGGAAATAGTAATCAGCAGCCATGTGCCAAAATGGCGTATTCCGTTGCGTGGTGGCGACACGCCCAACCTTAGCTTGCATTTGAATGCAACTAAGAAACCCCATGAATACCGTCTTAAGGTCTTTCCTGAAACTTTCTGGGGAAAAGTACCCCTGAATGTATAAATCAACCGTCGGATAACTTCCACATGGCAGGAATGAATACAGGGCACCAACCACGGTGATTAACCAAAACTGATTTCATGGATCATCATTCATGAATGAAATACATTCTTCCTTCGAGTAAATACATCTACTTTTTCTGTTTGGTTGGAATTCTTCCTGCCATTTCCTCCACTCTTCCGGTGAGAAAGACTTGAATGCGAGGAAAGGAGCGGGGAAGTGAATTTCCATGAATGAATTGGAATACGGGGCTTCCATGGAATCCCCACCTACTTTAATCACGTTGAGATTGCGTTTTCATCCTCCCCGCCGAGGAAGGTTAAAAAAGAATGAGAATGATGCGTTGGGCCTGCATCTTGACTTGATCAGATGCTGGTAGGTCCAACTGAAAACTTGATAGGTGTGAGTTGGTTTAAAAGCGTTCCCATTGCCCCATGACACACGCCCATGACAAACAAGTTCTTTGATTTCATGAAAAAGAGCGCCCACATGAAACCTGCCACCCACGTGAAGAAGGATAACCAAAAGGTAGGTAGGTGAATGAGGCCGAAGAAAATGGAACTACACAACGCCGCGAGCAATTGCCCCCGTTTTGTCCTGATGTCGAAAGCACGGGTGAAGTGGATGCTGAAATATGACAAGAATAGAAGTTGTTGCACGTACCCCCACCACACGTATCCCGTCCATTGCGCGATGTACCTGAAGAATTCCCACTCTCCAAATTTATCCAGCACAGTTTCCGAACCCTGTGGTTGAGGAAAGTAGGGAAGCTCGGGGTTGTAAATGAAGATCACGCAGAAGACAAGAATTAGCGGGATGCCTATGGATATCATGATGATAAGCTGCTTGGCTGCTCTCTTCAAGGTATCAAAACGAATCAATAGCGAAAATCCCGCAAATAATGCCAGCAAGACTAGTGAAATCAACCCGATGCCAACGGGTATGCCAACCGCGGCTGTGGCAGGTAGGCCCGCATCGTCCAGGATATCCATGTACTCGGGCCAGTAACCAACAATGGCGAATGAGAATTGGATGGCAAAGAGGATAAGCAAGATCAGGATCGTCTTCTTCTTCCGCTTCCACAGGGGAGTCTTCGAGCTCGCTATCTCTTCCCCTGCTTTCTTCTTGGCTTTCAAGGCTTTCCTTGATTTAGTCACGGGACGTTCGATATTCCCAAAGAAATACTTCTTGGGAGAACCCATGCCCCTGCACTCGAAGAAATAGAACCACAAGTTCCTTTGTTCAGGTGGTAGGAACACGTCCTTCTCGTACATGAAATGAACCATTGGCGAGAATATGAGAATCCATAACAGCATTCCCCCGAGTGTCACGAGCATCCATATTTTGGACGTGTCCAGCATTGAAACCCACACGACGATGAGAATTGCCGCGTAGATGGCAATCGGTTCGATGAAATTCCAAATCCTGGCTTTTAGCACCTTCCCCGGTTCTGCACCTTCGATGGGGACCTGGCCAGAATGGCGTTCATATCGTTGTTCGAAATTGAAGTCCATGGTCAATCATATTTAGTCTGTTTCCCCCCATAAAAAGGTCATGGCTTGTTTGCTAGGTGGATGGTGGACTCTTCGACCAGTAAACCATCACCCGCATGGAGGTCCCGTGATGGAGAATTTTACCATCTTCCTCCCGTGTAACTTCCCTCACGTGTTTCCGCAGGATTTTGTTGACACGTTTCTCACTTTTTTCATCACTTGGCGTGAAATAAAGGGCACTTTTCAGGTCTTCGATAATCTCATCTTCGCTAGAAAATACCTTGTCTTTTTCCCTGAAGAAAACGCGAACGTTGGCGTAAATCCCCATGTCATGCAGGATATGGACCATGTACAGGTAATTCGGTCCAGGGATGAATGGTTCTCCACCATGAAGAATGGGCCATAGATGGTCATAATCCCAGAAGGTCCGCTTGAACCATGTCATGACGCAGGCATGATGGCGCGTTGCGGAATTGATTTTTTCCAATGCATCCCCCATTTTCTCGACTGCCAAGGAATATGGTGCAATCACCACGTCATGTTGCCCGATATCTTTTCCTAAAATAACATCTTGCCATTTCTTGGCAATAATGGTAACGTTAGAAATGTCTTGGTCGTCCAAGTGCACCTTCATGCGAGAATTCATTTTCGGAGAAGGTTCCACTGCAGTAACCGACTTGGCAATTCTTGCCAATGGAATCGTGAAACGACCGGTTCCTGCACCGATATCGAGCACGGTCATCCCGGGGCCGATTTTCACGTGTTCTAGAAGTATTGCAGGTTCCTTTGTATCGCCCAAGGTTGCCTCGTCGAACCATTCTGCTTTATCATTCCAGAAATCAATCCAATCACGGTTTCCCCTTGCTTTGCCAATGGAAGACTGCTGGTAAGCTTCCCTCCAACGTTCCTTCCAGTTAATTTCCTTCATGTTCATCTCATATGGGTGCAGGTGATCACGATAAGCATTCTAGCGAATTCCTTCCATCATTCGTGTTTTTACATTATTGGAAGCAGGTAGATATCTTCAAGTTGGATTTTCCTTGAATGCTTCTTGAACTTAGGATAGAGCGCGTATGCAGGTCGCGGCATCTTGACCCAATAGAAGAGTTGCGTCTTCGCAATTTGCAATCCCCGCATGTAGAAAAGAATCCTGGCAGAAAAGCTCTCGCTGAATCTAATATGCGCGGGTTCCATTATCTTGAACCGCAGGTTCGTGCAAATTAGCGTATCCTTTTCCCCCAGGTATCTTTCGGAAAGCAAGAACTGGTATAGCTGGGTTAGTTTTTCATGAGCGTACGAGTTATACACGTGGTCAAGGGGTAGGATGAAAACCGTCCCATTATACGGTTTCTGGTTTCTCAGGTTTTCCAATTCGTTTTTTATCCCACGGAATTCCTCGAAAACATTACCAGAGATGGAGTTATACACGTAAGGCGGCATGGTTCCCTCGTACTTGTTTCTTGGTAAAAATCCAATCCTGAAAAACCTTTCTATTTGTTGCTTGCCATGCAGCTTCTCAAGCGCGTGCACGGTCTCCATGATATCAATCTCGGGTGGACAAATGAAGATCACGTTGAAATTGTTAAATAAACAGACGTTCAAGTATATCATGTACATGAAGTGCAAGATTTCATTACTATCAAACTCCACATCTATCATAATTTGCTTCGCTTGAAGCAGGTTTATGAAGAAATATTGACTAACAAGATTATCCTCCAAAGCATCATGAATGTTAGATATACGCTTCGGAAAGGGAAGCAGACTCAACCGGGGCTTATGCGGTCGAATCATTCGGAACCTGCCCTCGTGTAGAGAGAAGAGGATCTCGTGAAATTCTATTGGTATGTTCCGCAGCTTGATGACTCTCAGGTACCGAAGGATCCTATCTTGTATGGTCGTTGTATCACAGGCAAGCTTGATGATACCATCCACCAAATAATCCGATTTACCCTTCTCTGCTTGCTCTGATATCAGGAGCAACTTCAAGTTGTATACTCTAGTGAAATTAATGATACTTTCAAATATCTTGCTTTCCGTTATGATATTATTTTGCGCGCAAATAACGTCTATTAGCTTATCTATGGAATCAATGATCACTATGGTCTTATGATTCACGCTGTCTTTATTGGAGGGTGCCTTTCCATCTCCTTTTCCTGCCGAATTTCCAACGTGTTCTTGGTTTGGTTTAGCTCTAGATTCTTGCTTCCTGCTTATTTTCTTGATAAGTCTCTCGAAGCGCATGAATACCTTGAAGAAATTCCCATCATCAATGTTAAGCAGCTTCAACTTGTCATCGGTTAATTCCAAGGATTCGAGATCTGTTATGGCATCAGTGCCAATTTGTTGAACGAACCAATTATACTGGGATTTTAATTCCCCTAGGTTGGACCTGGTTGATAGGAATAGCACGTTAGCATCCCGAACCCATTTGTTACATAGTTCCATTGCAAGGGTTGTTTTTCCCGTTCCTGGTTCCCCCTTGATGAGCATTACATACCCGTGGTTGAGATCAAACATCGTTCTAAAAAATCCCGGCAAGACGATATCGTACTTGATTGGATTGTTATCCATCATCGAGAAGATATTCTGGAAAGACCTGCTCATGGATTGCATCACTTCCCTTCTGGCATATCTAGCAACTATCGAGATCGCTTGTCACTTGGTCCTTGATTGTTATATACCTTTCAGGACGCCACCTTGGCTACATTCGAGAAGTGCAACTTATGGAATAAATCCTAGCACCTGCAAATCCGAATTCAACCTCAGGGAGGCACATTTATGCTAAAAATCGCTTGTTTGATCCATGAACGCGACACGAGAATCAGGCGGAACAACTGATTGGAAGGAGAAACTCTCCAAGAAGCAATTCAAGGTCCTGCGGCAAAAGGGTACCGAGCCACCATTTACCGGAAAGTACTGGGATCATCACGAGAATGGCGTGTACCATTGCGCTGGATGTGGTGCGCCATTATTCAAGTCTGATGACAAGTTC
>WJJB01000279.1 GCA_014729935.1 Candidatus Bathyarchaeota archaeon
AGGAACCCCTGTTTATGATCATTGGTAATAAGAACGATTTGGCAAACATAAAGAAAATCGATGATAAAAAGGGTAGGGAACTTAAGGAGGAAATCAACGCGTTGAGTTTCATCACCACGAGCGCGAAAACCGGCTCGAACGTGGAAAGGGCATTCATGGATCTCGTGCACATGCTGCTAGAAGGTGCAGGAGAACCAATGCCGTGATATCTCAAGTTCCCATTTCACCCGTCCCCTATCATCCATCTCTTTATTTCTTCTTACTAGTGAGCCGTGATATCAATGGAAAGATGGAAAATCGTGAGGTTGGACTACCTGTTCTCGGTCATCATTCCATGCTTGATTGCAATCTACATCTCTGGTAATGACCTGCTCGTCCACTTGAAAACGATGGCGGGTTGGGCATTTTTAGGAATCGCTGGAAACGTTATCAATGATGCCATCGACAAGGATAGAGATCTTGGTTGGCACGTTAAAGAATTGATAGCCATCTCACTTGGTTCCATCCTGCTTGCTATGCTCTGTTTCGTGGATTTATTCGTGGAAAATCCCGTGAACATCATGTGGATATGCCTTGCCATCGCTCTCGTCCTACTGTATTGCGTGAAATTCAAGAAACATGCAATCACGAGTACGATAGTTCAAGTAACTCCCGAGATAATGTTTCCATTCTTCACTATATACATGCCCGTGAATTTTGTGGATTGGTGTTGGCTGATTTCCCTGCTATTGTTTGGTTATCTATCGCAACTCACCCACGAGGCGATTGACGGTGAGGCTATCACGAAATTCTCGAAACGGCAAGTTCAGGCCATCATCATTCTCTTTTCGATTCTCACCTTGGCATCAGGAGTTATCCTGTTTGCACTGACGCTTGATTGGAACATTGTCCCTTTTGCACTTGTTCCCTTGGCTACAATATACATTTTCCGTGCTCCAAGAGACCACACCGCTCGAAATATCAAGGATGTTGGCATCATATTAGGGAATTTCTTCATGATCTATTTCACTATATTGTTACTGGCTTGAGAGATGGATCATGGTAAAGAGCGAAATCGAGTGCCAGCAACTATCTCGTGTACCTTATCAAATCCTTGGGGTGACATTCTCTTCCCTTTTCTTGACATTTAGAGCCTCCAAATAATCTTTTTAATATCCACCTGCATTCCATATAATAATAGACGTGGCATGAAGATCATGAGTCAAGGAACCATTAACGAGGAAGAATTGAAGGCTCTCTCCAAGGAGCAACTTATCAGTTTTATCGTGAAAAACTTCAAGAAATGTAACGAGGGGGAGCCTAAAGTCGGCGTGATGGAACCACCGGGTGGTCTTGCGTGCATCAAGCTACCCTCCCCGAGAGTGAACATCAACCCGCTCGACTACAAGCCCTTGAACTTGAAAGTTGCTCCACCTCCTCCAGTTCCGAGGAGATCGGATGAGGCCGTGAGGAAGAAAAACATTCTCCCGCCGGAAGAGCTTGAAGGCACGAGGAAAATTTTCGTGAAGTGTGAAAGATGTGATCGAACCTTCATTATCGACATTCCCCGCAGGTTAGTTTTAGCCAATCCTCTTGAAGTGGTTCCAGTAACCATCATGCATGATGAAGAACATGCTCTCACTGTATACCTGGATCAAAATTTCGAGTCTCGCCGGGATTATATATCAGAAATATACGTGCTTGATGAGTTCAAGGATAGGTACAAGCAACTAATCAATTCATGAATCTTGGTAATTCTCGAACGGAATTCACAGGTGAAAGACATTTTCCAAGAAAGATAGATTGTCCTTGCACCTACGTGGCGAGTATTCGAAAAAGTAGAATATATACGAGTTATCAAGGCGATTTACGGGGATACGGGGTTTGCTTCCCATCGGGTCGTTGATAGCAATGGTGGGAGCCTTGTTTTTATCCCCGTAATTGATTGCATGGGGAACCATCCAATGCGATTGCCCGTGCCCGAGTAAAGCCGATGATTTTTCGTCGTTGAAGATATCCTCCAAGAAGGAGAGTTTTTCTTCAACTCCTTGTTCTCCTTTCATGAAATACAAGTTTCCCATCACATCACCGGGATATGGCTTGTAAGAAAAACCGAGCATCAAGGCGAGGATGCGAAGCTCTATCTGGGTCTTGAATTGATCCAAATAATACCGCATGAAACGTTTCCGAATGATCCCACTGCGAAAATACTTGATGATGGTGCTTAAATCGGGGTACTTGGCTTGAATGCGCTTGGTCACTTTTCCATCAAGGAACAAGTCGATACCAATCTTGAAATCCATATAATCGTATTCTGAAGCCAAGCGCGATACCCAATTACCGAGTTTCCTAGATCGGGCTGTTTTTAGCAAAAGGTATCCTTGTGACCAGATGATGGCTTCGTTATGCCTTTCAACGGGTGCTTTTTTCCTTGAATTGTACATGTATTTACTCTTATACATCCTGATGAGAAAATCTTCAATTTCGGGAGAATGATATAGGAAGATCATACCCATGCTTGCCAAACCACAGGTGTTGAGGGTTTGACGTATATGGGGGTACTCCTTTCCTTCTTGGGGTGCTTTCGAAGACATCTTTGACGTCCTTGGAACCTTATTGCTACTTTTCGTTAGAATTTATCGATTCATGGCAAGAAAAAGCGCCCCGGGCTTTAATTGTTTGCAGTCCTTCCCTTTGTGGCATTGATCACAGTTTTAATTCCTTGGATAACATCCTCAAGGATCTTGATTGAAAAGAAAGGTCTAATTCAAAGCAATAAAAGAAATAATTCAGCAAGGCATCGAGCTGGGTCACGATGATGACGGTTGCAGATAAAGAATTGTTAAATTTCAATACGTGGGGGATCGTTTCGATATCTTGAATATTATCCCTTTTCGCTTCTTCTTTCTTGAATGCATTCAACCTCCCACTGATTTCTCGTAATACTAACCAGTGATACTCGTAAGCTGCAAGCACGGCACCACGTTGGACGCAAGTACTTAGCATTTTTATTTTTTTCATGTACATCTCGGGCTTTCTTGGATCCAATTCCCCGATCATCCCAAGCACCGTGCCACCCTCAGATTCTGGAACTTGCTTGCTGTTCAATCCAAACAAGCTACCCAAAATCTTCAGCTCCGCATCGGTTTTATGCTCATCAATGTATGCTTCCAACAAGTTCCACGTAATATCGCCATTCTCACGTAAGCTATTGATGTCTTTTTCAATTTTCTTGTTTCCCCTTGTTACTTGGTACACCTGCATTTCGTCGAGCTTGGATTGGAGTAAGGAGCGCGTGCTTTCCAAATCTAAAATATTTTGATAATTATCCTTCAGGAATTCATGTCGCTTGAATAACAGGTCCAAAAGTAGCCATCCAAGGCTGAATTGAACGCGATCTTGGAAGTCGTACCTTCTTGTTGAAATCTTCAAGCGTTTGGTGATCTTCTTCTCCAATCGTCTCAAGAATGCATCAAGATTCTTATTGCTGTTAGGTTTCAGTGCCATCAGGATGCTGGAGATGCCACAGGAATTAAGGACCTGGTGTATTAGTGGCATGCCCTCGCTCTTGGCATGTATCTTGTTGTAACTCAAGGCATCATTACCAACGATTGCTCGCACAAAAAACTATTCACGCTCATTGATGACGATCTTCGTTGCATTTGTTAATTGTAAACGATCCGCCTGGAACGGAGATGGAATAAAGATGCACCGCGCAATCCATCGTCCAGGTGTATTCCCGGTTTACGTCAAACGAGAATTATATCGCATGGCGGCGATGGGGTATCAACGCGTTCCAGTCGAAAACGAGATTATCGTCAGGATCAACAAGAGGAACAGTGAATACGCCCATGCCGTAGAACTCAAAGGTTCTATTATTCCTTCCGATGAAGAATTCATGGATGCCCGATTTATCCGTCTTGCGAGAGAAAACCCGCCCCTTTAGTTTAGTTTAGGGTGTGTTAGTTCAAAGAATATTTAGTCCATGATGAAAAAAACATCATGTTAGCTAGATGAGGGATGGAGGAGAACGAAATTCAAACTTAATCCATACATCATCCATCGCGCCGGATTCATCAATTAGCAGGATAGAGGAATTATGGATGGCTGCACCCAGCATTGGATGGATCTAGCATTGCTTGAAAACTTGACGCAAGAGGATGTTCCTTAAGTCAATAATTTTAACCGCGCCCACGATCTTTTGATCATTCTTCATTATTCGTAGTACCGGGGCCATCCTAATATCCGCAGGAGCTTGAACATTCCTTTCCGAAAGATTAACTTCCTGCACGTTCAGTGCCATTTCAGATTTCAATCGTTCAATGCTTTTCTTCATTATGAGGCACGGGGCACAATTATCCGACGTGTAAAGGATGAGATCTGGTGAACTTGTTGAATCAACCATGGTGGATTGGATATCTCGGTAGGCTTCATGAAATCTGGTAATACCGGGACGATATGGAACCGGTGGACGGCAGCAAGTCCATATATAGAATATATTATGAAGTGATTGTGGGTTTTCATGGGTGCCATTTAAAGGGGCCTGCATGTTTATATGGTCGCCTTGAAAAGCAAGTATTAGCGTGGAATTAAAAAAAGTG
>WJJB01000280.1 GCA_014729935.1 Candidatus Bathyarchaeota archaeon
AAATCATCCAAGCCTTGAACGAGTAGTAACCTGCCTTCAACCCCCGCTTCTTGGTAACCAAAAAGACCCGATGCGCCAAGGAGGGAAATCACGATGATGGCAAGAACCGGGACCCCAACTGCCAATTCCCTTCGCCAAGCCCGTGCAGGGGATCCATGATCACGTCTTGGCATGAAGTGCAGGTAGACGCCAGCTAGGAAAAAGGCAATGAGGACGTCATGCAGGAGATTCGAAACAACTGCATCGAAATTAAAGAACACCTGACTCCACGTGAGGTACCGGGTGGTGTGAACCGCATCTTGGAAGAACATCTTGAGATCGTACCCGGGGTATGCATTTGCCAAGCCAAGGTAATATTCCCCCACGAACAAACCTATCACGAGAAATCCCGCAAAGGCCAAGAAGAGGATTGCCCAGGTCTTGAGAAGGGCAAGCCTGATGCGCAGCTTCACTGGATCACCCGTGTTGGCAACTTGAATGACATGTTCATTGCAAGTCCACCGAGAACGTGATTGCCAAGCCATCCTGCAAAGGGAGGGAAGCTTCACTTGGGATCTCAATCTCGAGAATATCTCCCAGCATGGTCCACCGAGCCAATTTGCCATTTTCGAGGCAAGACACTACACCTTCCCTTGGCGGTTTGATGCCGGAAACCTTGATGGTTCCGCCATCCGATTCGAAAGTAATGAGGTGAACTCGCTTGCCATCCTTTGTCTTGGTGAAGTATACATCCATCCCTTCCTCTTTGTGCTTTTTCCAGGGGCGACTCCTGTATATAGCATCGCCATTTTTCTTCAACCAATCACCCATGAACTCCAAGATCTCCACCGTCTTGGCAGGGAACTTGCCACGGTGATCTGGTGCGATCGCAAACACGTATGTTCCCCCTTTGCTGATGGCGTCCACGAAATTTTTCAGGAGAACCGATTTTTTCTTGTAAGCATCATCTGGAAGGTAAGCCCACGACGTGTGGATGGGATCACACACTTGCCACGTGGCACGGTGCTTCAAGCGATCATCTTCAGATGAAGACGGGATCCAACGTTCCGGACTGGTGAAATCCCCGTAAGGACCGATTCCCCTATCCGAGAACATGCAATCGGGTTGCAGATCCCTACACGTAAGAATGATATCCACCATGGCATCCATCTCGAGGCCAAACCACGTGCCATCAAAAAAGACCTGATCGATGCGTCCATACTTGGTAAAGAGCTCTACAAGCTGCGTTTTTTCCCTCTGGATGAATGCTTGCCACTGGTCGGGATGCGTCTCCGGGCCGTATGATGGATCAAATGAGCGGTTTGCTTTATCCCAGCGGAAGTTGGGATCGTTCCAATCAATGTGGCTGAAGTAGAGCCCGATACCCATCCCACGCTCCCTGAAAGCCTTGATGACTTCGCTGATGATATCCGGATCCTTCCCGTGACGCTGGCAATATGCCTTGTATGGCGTGTCCATGATGCTGTAGTGGATGAATGCATCCTCAACGTTCCCGACGCCTGGTCCCATGTTTCTCGTTCGCCGGCGTGCCCATGTCTTGGTTTGCGTGTCAAACATGCAAAACCCGTCATGATGCTTGGTGGTAAGCTGGAAAAATTGCATGCCTGCCCGTTCCGCCAAATCCGCCCATTCATCCCCTGAAAACTCGGTGGGGTTGAAGACCTGCCAAAGTGTATAATACACGTCAAGGAATTCAGGGTCGCACCGTGTTGCATTGGCGGGCCAAGATTCGGGAATGCCCAATTGGCTATATATTCCCCAATGAACCATCATGCCAAATTTCATGTCAAGAAATCGCTCTCGCCCTTCCTTGGAACACTGCGTGTACCTTGGATCGACTTCGTTGACTGGAACGGTATTCCAATCCATGTTCTCGTATAATGCTTCACCTTGCGGGCTAGGTTCCACCTTCAAGCGGACACCCTTTCCTTCAAACCCCTCGAGTAACTCGACGACAGGCACGTCCCACACCTTCGGGTTATCACCGAATCGCGTTTCGATCACGTGCTCTCCATCTTTCTTGCGATAAATACCTTCTATTGATTCCTTTGGTGTCATGATAGGGGAACTTGGTCTCATGGAAAAAAAACCTATCTCCCCCTTGAAATGGTTCTTGAATGGTGGGAAATTGTTTAAATCCACGTGGAAGCTAATCCAAAATGGAGATTGCCGTGAAGGAAACCATCGTGAAGGTTCTCGATGCTGGCTGGCGATTGAAAAACGAGGAAAGGAAGATTGAACTTGAAGCAAGGGTTCCCGGATCGGTGTACGATGAACTAATGGACCACGGGATGATCCCGGATCCCTTTTTCGGGGTGAACGAGCACGAAGTTGGTTGGGTGCATGAATCAACCTGGATTTACACCTTGGAGTTCACGGTGGGAGAAACGGTCATGAACCGCATGGTGCAAGTGCTATCATTCCACGGGATTGATACGGTGGCGAGCATTTCGCTCAACGGAGAACATATCGCCTCGGTGGACAACATGTTCCTCCGTCACGACGTTGACGTGACCGGCAAGATTCATCGTGGTATTAATACACTGGAAATTAGCATCGCGAGTCCCACGCTTGAAGCCAAGCGCTTGATGAAAAAGCACCGGCAGCTCTTGAAGACGTTTAGCGGGATTGGTGGTGCACCATACTTGCGAAAGGCACAGTATTCCTTCGGATGGGATTGGGGTCCCCAATTGCCAGATTCTAGCATTTGGCAACCAGTGAAACTCATCGCGAGAGATGGAGTGTCCATCGTTTCAATCCAAGATATGCAATCATTCCAATATTCGGCTGATCCATTTCTGGCCGATGTATCATCACTGGAGGTGAAAAGCGTGAATTTGGACTTGAAGGTCGAGGTGAAGGTTGAGCGGGAATTGCCGGTCGTGAGGAAATCTTCATTGCAAGTGGCCGTGGAAACACCTTCTGGAAAACGATTGCTGCAAGAACAGGAAGTGACCCTTTCAAAAGGCACTCGAACCATCACGTTCTCATTCATGCTGGATGATCCCACGCTTTGGTGGTGCCACGACCTCGGGGAGCCCATGCTACATGAAGTCACCGTAGCATTGGAATCTCGGAATGTTATTGTGGAAAAATGCACGCGAGCAATTGGAATAAGGGAGATTCGGCTCGTGCGCCAGCCAGACGACTGGGGTGAATCTTTTTTCTTCATGCTGAACGGCGTGCCGGTATTCGCGAAAGGTGCTAACTGGATTCCCGTGGATAGTTTCATCCCACGTGGAAAACGAAATGGCCTGTACCAACGGAACCTGCTCGATGCAAAGAATGCAGGCATGAACATGATTAGGGTTTGGGGAGGTGGCATCTACGAAGATGAATTGTTTTATGATACATGCGATAAACACGGGATACTCGTCTGGCAAGATTTCCCGTTTGCATGCGCCATGTACCCTGCTCACGATGGATTCGTGGAGAATGTCCGGCAAGAAGCAGGATGGAATATCAAGCGTCTCAGGCACCATGCATGTCTTGCGCTATGGTGCGGTAATAACGAGGTCGAGCAATTGTGGAAGGCATATCTCGCTACCTGCAGGTTGATATTCAAACCGTGGAAGATCCGGCGGTATCGGAAGGCGTACAAACGAATATTCGAGAAAATGCTACCCGAATTGGTCCACGAACTTGATCCAGCACGCGCGTACTGGCCTAGTTCCCCCTCCAACGGGGGTGGCAACCGGAAACGTGGCTTGATCAAGTCAAACTCTCCGGATACAGGCGACTCGCATTTCTGGAAGGTATGGCACATGGGTGCACCATTTAGCGCATACCGAGCCTTCTACTCCAGGTTCATGTCCGAGTTCGGGTTCGAATCCTTCCCATCCATGGCAACCATCAGGTCTTTCTGCCCACATGACCAGCTCGATTTCTTCTCGCCTGTCATGGAAAACCACCAGAAGAACAAGGCGGGAAACAAAAAGATCATGAGATACATGAAGCGCCGGTTTTCCATCCCGTCCAAGTTCGATAAGCAGGTTATCCTTTCACAAATCACGCAAGCAGAAGCCATGGAATATGGCATCGAGCATTGGCATCGAAACAGGAATCAATACCATTGCATGGGAAGCCTGTTCTGGCAACTAAACGATTGTTGGCCGGTTGCAAGCTGGTCTTCGCTGGATTATCATGGAAGATGGAAGGCATTGCATTACTACGCGAAGCGATTTTATCAATCTGTGACAGCAAGCATTGCCGAATTCAATGACCATCTCGAGATCTGGGTCGTGAATGATACCAGGAAGAGTTTTAATGCACGGGTCGAGTGGTGCATCGTGGAACCAGCTACGGGAATCTTGGAGAGTGGCACCGGGCGGGTACCTATCCCACCTTGCACCGCAAAATGCTCCCGTGAGATACATCCAAAGGACATTGAAGGATGGGATCATGAAGGATTTGAAGGAATTATTGCATTCTACAGGGTGCATGATGCAGATAATCAGGATGCCATCGTGCACCAAGCATTCCGTGTCATTGGCAAGCCAAAAGATTTGAAACTTTCCGACCCCCACTTGCAAGTGGAGGTATTGGAGGATGAGGTGGTCCTTGGCGGGACACATGTTGATGCACCAGTGATGGTAAATACCAATAACGTGGCGATTCACGTGCATATCGTCTTGCCAGGAATCGATTTCATTGCTTCGGATAATTTTTTCGGCATGGAACCCGGTACCAGCAGGAAAATCACTCTTTCCATCCAATTAGATGATTCAATGGATGCGCACGAGCATATCAATGAAATCAAAACCAAGATCGAGGTGCACTCCCTGGTAGATCTCACGGGGGGAAAATAGGGAAGCAGGTGAATCCCACAAACAAGTTTCCCTTTTCCTGAAACATGCCTTGAACTGAATGCAAAGCATATTAAATCGTGGGTGTACCGTAGTTCCCATGGCTCGAGATGACACGGTGGTGCAGGATAGCTTGAAAAAACAATTGCAAGCGGGCAGAAGTGTGACCGGAATCATGGTGCAGGATCTCGTCGAACCCGTGATCATCCCATTGTTGGAAGCGTGTGGGTTCGACTTCGTGGTAGTGGATCGGGAGCACGGTCCCGCGAGCTTCAACCAGCTCCAACGCTTGGCTCTTGTTGCCAAGGAATATCGCATCGCCCTGCTGGTGCGACCCACGGTAGGATCCTACGAGTGCATCGCGCGGGTGATGGACATGGGCGCCGATGGGGTGATGGTTCCCCATGTAGACACGCCCTCCCAAGCCAAGGAGGTGATCGACGCGGTGAAATACCCCCCGGTGGGAAAACGGGGATATGGCATGCGGAAGTTCCTGTCCAAGTGGGGGGACGGCATGCCCTCCCCATCTTACGTGACTCGTGCCAATGAGGAAATCGTGGTTTTCATCCAAGTTGAAACTCCTGGTGCGGTCACTCGAGCAAGCGAGATGATCGAGATGGATCACGTGGACGGGATCATCGTGGGACCGGCGGATCTCACCCTGAACATGGGTCTTCAAGGGCAATACCAGCATCCACGGTTTGAGAAACACATGGAAGACGTGCTGGATGCATGCAAGGAAGCAGGAAAACACGGCGGGGCACATTTTGGAAGCGCGGATCTTGCACTCTCCTGGAAGCACCGGGGAATGAACATCTTGATGGTTGGGAACGTGAAGGGCTTGATCGCCCGCCAAGGGCGAGAGCTGGTCACCATGCTGCAGGATGAAAAGAATACCGGGAATGAAACTGGTGATCCAGGAATTTATTAGCCGTCTCCCAGGGCAGAAAAAAAAACCAAAGGTATCAATAACTACCCAGCACTCGCAAATCACGCGGTGAGCACCCATGACCCAAAATACCGAACCTGCTTTCGATTTCACCATCACGAGACTCCAACGAAATCCCATCATCTCGCCACGGATTTTTGGCTGGCGCGTGTTCAGGGGGAAGAATATCAACGGTCCCTCCCTGGTGAAAGTGCCGGATTGGGTGGAGGAACCCCTCGGGAAGTATTACCTGTACTTCGGGCATCACCAGGGACAATACATCAGGCTCGCGCATGCTGAGCAGCCCGAGGGACCGTACACGCTATACAAGCCTGGCGTGCTTCATAACAAGGATACGTTCATCGGGAGCAAGCATCTCGCCTCTCCAGAGATCTATATCGACGAGGAGAACAAGCAAGTGAGGATGTACTTCCACGCGGCAATACGGGGCACGGGGGCATTCTACGACCAGGGGCAAACCTCCTACCTGGCCATGTCCACTGATGGGATACATTTCATCCCCCGGGAGGAAATCATGGGACCATTTTACATGCGGGTGTTCACCCATGATGGTTGGTTTTTTTCCATCGGCAAGAATGATAACGTGGATGCGATGCTCCTGCGATCGAAAGACGGGTTGCACCAATTCGAGAGGGGCCCCACCTTCGAACCTCATTTCAGGCATTGTGCATTGCTCAAGCGTGGGAATATCTTGCACGTGTTCTATACCAAAGCGTTCGAGAAACCCGAATCAATCTTGCACGCCACCATGAACCTTGAAGGGGATTGGACCACGTGGACCCTTGGAGGTGGAAGGGTCGTGCTCCGCCCAGAACGGGATTGGGAAGGCGCGACCCTTCCCTTGAAGGAATCACGATACGGGGGAACGGGAAAGGCAAATGCCCTGCGAGACCCGTGCATCTTCGAGGATGGTAATGGTGAACAAGTATACCTGTTGTATTCCGTGAAAGGCGAAAAGGGAATTGCCATCGCCACCATTGACGGTTTGTGATGGGTTGGGGCAGCAACACGGGGGAGGAAATCGAGGGGTTGGTGCCGAGTTACCAATCGGGGTGAAGACCAAGGGGACTCACCTTGCGGTTCTCCCGTTCAATGCCACCGATACGTTCTATATCCCTGGCGTCCAGCTGCACGTCGAGAGCATCGAGGTTCTCCTGTAGGTGCGCTTCGCTTGATGATTTCGGGATGGGTATCGCCCCGTGTTCCATCACCCACGCGAGCGATACTTGCGCGGGAGTGATGGCATGCTTGCGGGCGATCTCCACGATTTCAGGCACATCAAGGACATCACCCCTTGCCAAGGGAGAGTAGGCAACCACTTGAATCCCTCGCTTTTCGTGATGCGCCAGTAACTCGCGCTGTTGGAGCAAAGGATGATGCTCAACTTGATTCACGACGATGGCAGCCCCGCATGTGTCTAATGCCTCGTCCACCAAGGAAGGGGTAAAATTGGAGACGCAAGTGTTGCGAACCAATCCATCTTCGATCAATTCATTGAATGCATCCAAGGTCTTGCAATGCTCATATTTTCCCGCCGGCCAGTGGACGTACAATAAATCCACGTAATCCAGCTTCAACTTCCGCAGGCTTTCCTCGACACTTGGGCGAACCTTACGCGGGGCCAGCCGATCCACCCATACCTTGGTTGCCACGATCAAGTTCTCCCTGTCCACGGTGGCAGCAGCAATCCCATCACCAACTTCCGCCTCGTTCCCATATATTTGCGCGGTATCCACGTGCCGGTACCCCATGTCAATGGCAAGAGACACGATCCGTGCCGCAATGCTCCTGTCCAGCTTCCACGTTCCCAATCCGATGCGCGGTAAATCTACTTCCATGGGTGAATATTGACCCACGCCATTATCAAGTCTACGCTTGCCATTTCAAGCAATGATTCGGTTCAAGCTGCTGATTGGCATGACCATGATTTGACTATTGCATGATATCAAATAATTTGCTTATTCTTTCAAGCAAAAATACGAGTATATAATTGAACTATCACGCCCTAAACTAACCTAAGGGTCTAAACTAACCTCAAGGGCCGGGTTTTCTCTCGCTGCAAAAGATAAATAAAAGCAGAAGAAGGTACAAACAATTTGATGGTGAATCCCGGCGTGATTCATGGAAACAAGATTTCTGGAATCCAAGTTTGATTCTTAGCGTTGACTGCTTTCATGATATTCATGCTCTTATCATCGACAAGTCCATAACTATTCTTGATGATCGATGACCACCGGGAAACACATCAATCTCACTTGAATGAGAGAAAACAGTAGGCTTGTTTCTCGTGGCATTGCTTCTCGGATCCGCGGTGGATACGGGGCGATGTGGCTTTTCCCAAGAAAAGTAATAGTATCAGAAAGCTCTCCCTAATTTTTCCCCTCACAGGAAACTACCTCATCTGGCTGGCCATTCTGGTGAATTTCTCCACGACCTGGTGTCGTTCCTGGTCGCTGAGTTTGCTGAATTTTTTAAGTGTTTCGGGTATTTTTTCTCTGAGTCCCTTCATTTCCTCAATGGTTATGGGGCGGGTCTCCAGTTCCGGGAGCGGCCTGTTTTCAACCGCCGCGTCCACCGATTCAATCACGTGCTTTAGCATGTACATCCGGGCAGCGAAATCGTGGTCGAGGTCGCCTCCTTTCTCCGCCCAGTCCCGTAGCTCGCTCTTCATCGTTTCCGCCTGGTCTTCCATCATCAGGGCTTCGGGCAGTCGGTTTATGAGAACTTTGTAGGCCGAATAAAGAGCAGATAGTGGTTCCCAGCTAAGCTTGCCTCCCAGTATCTGATTTTCCAAAACGTCAACTTTGCCGTCTGAAATATGCTTTCTGGCCATTTCTATCTGCTCGTCTGCACCTTTTTCTTCAATTCCCTCCGGGACAGGCGGGATTTTTCCGTATTGTCTGAGGTGTCGCGAAATCAGTGAAAGGTTCAGGGAGCAGAACTGCATTTTTGCCATTCTGGCTCTCAGCCCGGCGGCATCGAGTCTGGAGAGGTTGCGGGCGAATTTCAGGAACTCTTCCCTGAACTGGGTCTCGCCAACGTTGCCCCCTTTCACGATATGGGGTTTGAATGGCTCCTTGGCTACCTTTTTAACGAACTCCTCGTGCGGTTCCTCCTTCTTTTTTTTCCAGAACGGACTCATGTTATCACCTTAATACTAGATATAACGTTCACCGCGTCGTGCTTGCAAATGCGGTTTAGGCAAGGCTTGAACGGTGGTTATGTTCGCAAGAAAGAATAAAAACCTTGGTTAAAAGTTATCTTCTAGGGGATGGAGCTTTTCCCAATGGAACTCTTGCATACCTCGTGCAAGGACCTTGCAGGTTCACGTTTCTTGAGCGAATGTAAAAGACTCATCATATATCCGACCATTACCGCTCATGGTTGGCATTCATGATGGTAGATGATGTGCTGGCGAATACATCCCCGAGAATGAGTGAATAACTGACCACAGGATTGGAACATCATGGCAGAAGGAGGAAACGGTAAGATAGTAGGGTTATTTCTCGCGGCGTTGGTTCTCGGAGCCGCAGGTGGATATGGAGCAGTATGGTTTTTCCCGCCAAGCAGCACGGTGAGTGGAAGCATTATCAAGGAAAAAAAGGTGGAATCACGAACACAGGATGCCCTGTTTGATAATGAGATGATTGCCACGCTAGTAGATGACATGGAACTGAATATCACCACCAAGGGTAATTCGTATCTCAAGATGCGGTTTTCCACGCCGTGCGTGGTGCATTTAGCTAGCACGTTCGATGGGAACAGCCAGTTCAACTTGAGCCTGCATTTAGACGGTAAATTGCGTGATGACATGGTGATATTCAGCTACCACCAATCTGCAAGCGGATACATTGAAGAATATGGGCTAACCATTCTATTGGAATGCACAACGGAGACCTTGGCTGCAGGGACGCACGTGGTAAACGTGACCTGGTGGAGCATGGTAGATTCCACGGGATCGAATCAATTGATCCTCAGCACAATGACTTTCAACAGCTCGCGATTGCTGGTCGTGGAAGAAATCGCCGCATGATCTTGCATATCGCCTTTATTTCCCTTTTTTTAGCGATGGCCATGCAATGCACGTCAAGCGTTGCGCATGGCGTACGTGCTGCTTCTAGCACTGCTGTTCCTGGATATCTTCTGTTCTTCCTTTATCCGTGTATCTATATAGATAGGATAGTTGTTATATACTACGGCGAACAGGTTAAAAAGGGGTCGCGCGTGTGGATACTCGAAAGTTAACACCCGACTAACAACCACACAGGACGATATCACTGATGCAAGATCCTGCCACCAGGGACGAAGAATCCTCATTCAAGCGCATCCTCCGCAAGGTGTTGGAGGAAGTGTGGATCACGCACGAGCGAGAATCGGGAAAGCAACAGGACGAATGATCCCCTTTTTGCTTCACCCTTCTCATCCCTCACCAAAGATGATCTCCGGCGATAACCTAATTTTTCAAGAAAAGCACACGTGAGCACTCTTGCCATTGA
>WJJB01000281.1 GCA_014729935.1 Candidatus Bathyarchaeota archaeon
GTATATTATAGAGCTGCAAATGGGAACAAGATCACCTTCAATGACTTGATCGATGCATTTCTAAAAGCTAAAATCATACCTAAGAGCCTGGTTCTGGATCTCAGGAAGGATCCCAATGATTTGAACGGTTACGTGGAATTGAGTGATGACCCATTGCATAGTAATTATCGTGAAGAAGATGACGACCCACGTTTCAAGAAATTGAGAACTGCGATGAGAGATGAAAATATCATCTTGCTAATTGATGATTTCCATACAACGGAGGATAACGTGAAGCAATTTATCAAGGAGACCGAAAAAGCTATCGTGATCTCGAGAAATGCAACCGATCAAAATTACATGAATCCACGGCTCAGGACCTTCAATTTAGATCCCTTGGGGAGAGAATTCATAGAGATGCTGTGGCATAACGTGTATCATATTAACGAGGAACTCACGGAGCAAATCATCGACTCCATCATGGTGGTTTCAGAGGGCCATCCCGTTATCACCAAATACATCGTGAAAAATTATCCCCAAAAGGAAATACAAGTAATGTTGCAGGATCGCCTTTTTATTGGTCAAACTCTCAATAGAATGATTAATAACACCTTGAGTTCAGGTGCCAAGGAGATCATTTGCTTGTTTTCGTTGATGAACGTGGAGATGGAAAATAATATCATCGTTGATATTTTCAAGGATGAAACATTTCCATTTGCAATGGATCTATCTAAAGATTTCAATTTTACAGATATACTTTCTGAGTTGGTATCCACCTCCTTCTTGGTAGAAAAGCAGGGGCATCCCGGGAGTTTCACGTTCAAATACCGATTCATGAAACCACTGATACAAAACGAGATTGAAAACAATATCGAGAACAACGTGGAAATAAACCATTACCATCTCATGCACGAAACCTTAGTGAAATATTACCTGCGTAAAATGGATGAACACGGTGCAAACCTTCGGGACCAGCTAGAAATGTTCTACCACCAGGTAAAAGCAGGACAAGCGGGTCAGGCTGATGAAATCTTTTCCCTGATATTGGCGTTCAAGATGAAGGTGAGGTTCAACCGGGCAGGATGTAACCAATTCCGAGTCCTCTTGGACCACTTCCTTGAGAAGGGATTGATCCCTGAAGAGCTAAAAGTGGATATTTACAAGATCATTGGTGAATTACTGCTCAAGATCGATTGGTTCGACGATGGCAGGCGGAAATTACTTAATGCATTTGAAATGGTGGATGATGTTCGCCAAAAAATTTCCGACGAGTCCAAGAGGTTGAAAAGTCACCAAGGAGAATTTCTCCTGGCTTTCGAAGATTTTATTTCGGATTACCTGATGGTTTTATCAAAAGCAGATCGGGATTCGTTTGAAGTCTTGGAAGATCATGGTAACGCGTGGAGCCACATTCAAGATTCCATCAGGGAACTGGATGACCTGGCTACCTTGAATTATTTAAAAAACCTGTTCGTCATGGAAATTAAATACATTCTTTTCATTTCGGTGATCGTGGAGGAGAAAAATCTACTCCTAAGGCAGGCCGAACACATCATGGACACGTTGGAAAAATCGGTATTCAGGGATGAACAAACAGAATACGAACTTCTCTCGTCCCTGTACAATCACTTGACTTGGATAGCGAGGAAATCCAATAATGTCGATCACCGGAGTTCTTATGCAAGGCGGTGTGCCCAATTTTATGGAAAGTGGAGTGAGAACTATATGTTTGGTTCCTCGGCCCATTCCTTGATAAACGTGAAGATATCCCACGCGTGGCATTGGATCACGTATGCAGATGGATTAAAAAACGATCCAAGTTCATTACAAGAGTACCAGGAAACTATCAAGAAGAGTGCGGAATTGTTCCAGCAAATAGCGAAAGAATCAACCGACGAGCTTCTAAGCATCGATTTGATGTTCTTTTCCGCATGTTTCCTGAAGGAAATAAACGATATTAGTGCCCACGAGATCATCGTGAGGGTGTTCGAGGTATTACTGGATCAGAAAAAACACGTGGGTTACTTGGCCGTGAATAACCTCCAAGAAGCCGTTGCCAAGATAACTAATAGCCATGAGCATGCAGAGGACGTGTTAAAGAGAATAAGGAAAAAATTCGAGCGAAAACACAAGAAAATGCTAAAGAAGGGTTTGAACAAGAATGCAGCGGTTTTCCATCATGAATTCGATAGCATCCCTGCTGACTTGGTTGCCACCCGCCTGTTGGATCACGGGGTGAGCTGCATGATGAATCCCGGGGATTCAACCCAGTACAAGGATAAGAATTACCTGGAGGGGATACGGCATAAGCACGACATCATCGTGGTAATTGGGGGGATCAAGGCAAAGGTGGTGGGCCCCCTCACGGCCTCCTTGTTTCACAAGTTCACTGATTGGCCAAATTATTTCATGTTGCTGCAAGAGAAGGAGAATTTCGGGGATGTGTGGACGAGGAAGGATGTTGATGGAACTGTATTCATCCTCGTTGGTGGCAATCGGATTGAATCAACCTTGGATGCATCCAAAAAATTCACGGCAATGGATCTAACCAATCTCTTGGAGGACTAGAGGATAATTGCTTTTTCTCGCGTCCAGCAGCCTCGTGAGCCAACCTGATGGGTTGTGGTACGCGGAATCCCGAGGAACAGCATCTCATAATCTGGAGTGCTGATGCCATGTCAACGAGGTGACCAGGTGACATGAATACCGGGTTCACGCCTTCCGCCATCCTGATGGCATGACCGACCACCTGCTTTCTAAGCCATGATGGTTGAGAGGCAAACTGTTCCATGGCGATTTGACAGGTTTGCGTGGTAGTGAAGGCGCTCTTGGCACACCCGATAGAGGGAATTCCTAAGGCAAGACCGCAATGGCTGGCAGCTCCAAATTTCCTGGGATGAGCAATACCATGTCCATCAAACAAGATAACGCATGGATCGTTGTCCAATTTCTCGATTGCAGCAGCTGCAAGGGGAACTTCCCTGAAACCAAGGCATCCCGGCACGTATGGAAATGGGATGGTACCACTAGCAATGGCGGTTTCCACGGGTTCAAGGGACGGGAGTCGGACTGTTACCGCCGCCGCAACCGCCCGGGAGATATCGTTCTTGAGTGACTGCGTGGAGTAAGACAAATCAATTCCAGTGATGGTCGGGGGAACTTTTCTCGGGATCAAAGATACCATGTGAGCGAATTGCTCCTGCAGCTTAATCGCGCTTTTCACGCTTGCCGGATATTTCAAGAGTGCATCGACACGAGTCATGAATGTCATTCCCCCGTATTCATCAAGAAAGCATGACCACCTATCGCTGCCAAAGGTTCTTGGCGCTATTCTTGAGTATTACTTGTACATGGGTTGCGAGGTGTGATATGGATTATCGCTCCTGCAACTGCTCCAGCCTCGTGTCGAATCATCGATGGTGCCTGTCTTCCCTATCCACCAAGATGATCCTCCCCAAGGAAATCATGCCAAGGACGCTAAACCCGCCAACGATGCATCCCCATAGCAGGTGTTCGACGAAGAAAATCATGATGACGAACATGGACCAGCATGTGATGAGCAGGTAATACAAGACCTTGGTCGATGTATCAGCCATGGCACGGGATATAACGCGCCGGCCTTTTTAGAATGCATGCACGGGAGATCAATCTACTTGATAACCCTGGGATCGATTCCATGTCTTCTATTGTATGTGTCGCATGCGTAGCCATTTCGCAGGTTTTGCACGAACGCGCCCCGTTTCCTGCTGGATTGAACAATAAGGACCTGTCTTGGTAGCACGATGATGGCGAAATGGTGAAAGAAACCAAAGTCCTTGCCCGTGTACTCGTACTCGATGGGCGTGAGGACCTGCATTGGTTTGTCACGTGCTGTTACTGGTAAATTTCCATCGATATCCCTGGTGGCGTATTGCACGTCAATGCATTGCTCATACTTAACCCGCAAGTTGCCGATAATGATACCATCGGTAAATAATTGTATTCTACCCATGCGGGCAAGGTGACGTGAAAGGAATCCCCAACCAAGAGCAACAAGAGGAATACCGATTGCCATCATTGCAAGCCCGATTGGCATGTCAAGGAAACCCATTAGTAATTGAATCCCCGAAAACTGCGTGGCACAGGTAAACATGCACGAGATATCTTGCTTCAATGCTTCATTCAAGTCAATGAAGAACAGGAAATTCAAGATCACGTGGCAAGAGATGAAAACCACCGGGAGACTACATACCAACAGGATTAGTGGCATTGCCGTATTGCTTGGATTCACCAATATTAATGAGAGTATGGAGATTCCAGAACCAGTGAAAAGACCGATGCCAGTGCTACATGCGGGCACGTGTCCCCTTCCGTAGCGATACTTGTAGATAGCACACCATGACTCGTCCATGTACCGTACCTTGGATCCCATCGCCGGGAGATGCAGGATCTGGGAGAATTTAAAGTTTGCACACCATCTTCAATTATCCAGTACAGGGACCTGGCATATCTTTCCCGGACATGGTTTCCCGTTGCAATGGAAAATGGCTCGATGGTGGTTGGCAAATCATTAGCCATTTTGTTGCATCAAGGTACCATCCTGCACCTGTAACGTCCGATCAACGAGTTGTTTCATCAGGGTATATATATTCATGGGCTGAGGTACATGCAGGTGCTTTCGATGGTTGCGCGTGATTCAAGAAGGCGGTTGGTGCTCTCTACAGATATCGGATTCGACCCAGATGATTTCATCGCCCTCAATTTGTGCTTGGCAAATCCAAGGTTCGATCTTGTTGGTATCTTAGTGGAACCAGGCAGCAGGGATCAGGTTGGCTTGGTGCACTCAATCCTCAAGTTCAACAATCGGGAGGAGATTCCTGTAGCTTCGAACAAGGATTCACACGTGCATCACATGGGTTTCGTGAGTCGCCTTCACGCAAGGTGTGTCGATAATCTCGGCGTGCCACTGGTTGCACAGGAAACATCCCATGACGACAGGGAGCTCCTAGAGGGCTGCCTCTTGAAGGATCCCCGAACCTGCCTGGTGACGATAGGACCACCAATCATTGTCCCCCGGTGGATAGAATATTCCATCGAGTCAACAATCATTCCCGTATCTTATTCCATGGGAGGGTTTCATGGGGGATATCACTCTGGAAAGATTTGCCTTTCGCAGGAGTATAATTTTGGACGAGATCCTGCCAGTGCCGTGAAGCTCGTGAATGCAAAACGAATCACCAGGAGGGTGATGGTATCAAAAAACGTGACGCATCACGTCTTTTACA
Source organism: Candidatus Bathyarchaeota archaeon (assembly GCA_014729935.1). GTDB lineage: Archaea > Asgardarchaeota > Lokiarchaeia > Sigyniarchaeales > Sigyniarchaeaceae > WJJB01. The sequence continues at coordinate 5,244 of WJJB01000281.1, forward strand.
CACCATTTTTGCATGAACATGTGGGAAAAGTTGCACGGGAGAGCCCAGCTCATGCCATGATATGGCACTTGATGGGAGGGAGTTCATTACGCGACCCGGCATCCCTGCAGATGCTTCACGATCCATTAACTGTTATGGTTTCGCTGGACGAGTCCATCGTTACCTTGCGGGAGGTGCAGCTTGTCGAGCAGGACGGGCGATGGGGCAGCATCGACATGGCTGGTACGGGATGTTTCATCACGATTGGAGGGGATGGCGCGGTCGATTTAGACAGGTTCCACGAGATGCTATTATCCTTTTAGTGTGAAGTGGCAGTATCCTTGAAGATCGACTCCATTTTTTGTTCAATTATTGGCAAAGAATGCCTTCCACGTTAAAAAGGGATTGGCAGGTGAATATTTTTATGGGTTCTCGCCCGGGTTAGGACATGGCCGTGCTGTACTTGGCAAATGCTCTCGGGTTCTCACCCATGCTGGTATCCTCGCTGAACGCCATCCATGAAGATCTCACCGGTGCCGGATTCACCGTGCTGGAACCCTTCGCAATGTCTGCCCAAGAGGGAGAAAAGATCCATGAGATTAAGTCCAAGGAGATGCTGGATGCAGAATCGCTGGAACAGCTTCGAGAATTGAACAGGCAGATCGGTGAGAAAAACAGGCGAGCCATCGATAGGGCTGATGCCGTTGTGGCAGTGCTTGATGGGGGTGCAGGTGTTGACTCGGGAGTTGCTGCAGAGATAGGGTATGCTTTCGCTCGAGAGAAGGTTGTTGTTGGATTGCGGGGGGATTTCAGGAACGCGGGAGATAACCCGGGTGCCATTGTTAACCTGCAGGTAGAATATTTCATATTGGAGAGTGGCGGGGCAATCCTTGAGACAATAGATAGAGTTATTGGTTTCTTGAGCGCCATGGATGGTGAACGGTAATCCCTTGAAATCTTACCGTTTCTTGATGATGCCCTTTTCCTTCAAGTAGGAGCCCAACACGAGAACTAAGATACCTGCCGTGTCAATACTTACCACGAAATTTACCAAGGCAGGTGTGGCAAGTAATATCA
>WJJB01000282.1 GCA_014729935.1 Candidatus Bathyarchaeota archaeon
GCACTTTCTTGGCTGCCGCGTTTATGACATGGGTTGCCGTGTGATGCTGGCTCAACTGCCTCCGCCACGCCTCATCGACCCTTACCGTTACGCTATCTCCCACGGTGAAAGAAGGTGCATCGTCCATTACATGGATGATCACCGATGATTCCTTGATGACATCAGAAAACTTTTGGCCCTCGATCCACCCGATATCATGAAGCTGGCCACCAGACGTGGGATAGGCTACGGTCCTGTCCAAGATAACGAATTTATCTTGAATCCTGAGAACTTTAGCTTTTCCCTCCAGCGTCTCGTAATTTTCCCTGAAGAGAATTTCGGTAGCAGGTAGATTATCCACGTTAATACCAGGAATTCTCTGGGTGGCATGAACCTGCTCCCGTTTCTCGTGGAGATCGCTCACTTGCTTGTAGAAATTCTCTGGTACGTGTACCTGCTTTCCTTCCCTTGCAGCTTCTCGTTGCACTAATTCCGGCGAGATTCCTTGGGAGTCATAGAGCTCCAATAATTTCTCAACCGTGATTTGCTCATCTTTTTGCACGAGTCTCTTCACCACCCTGGATACATTCTTCTTTGTATCTTGGTATTTGGCGGTTTCGAACGCGATGATTTTTTTCACGTTTTTTATACCCACCAGTAACTCGGGAAAAAGATCCTGCAATTCCAAGGCATGCCACTCGCATACCTCACCGAGGTCGAGATCCCAATCATACCTGTCGATGAAGGTTAATGCTCGTCTAAGGATCACGCGCAAGTTATACCCTCCGCCGGTATTGGACGGAAGGCCGCCATCGGTGATGGCAACCAGCAAGGATCTCGCGTGCTCGGCTATGGAATATATCGCTGCCATTGGCATTATGCGGGCTCGGAGCTCCTCGATTGGCAGGTCCATCTCCTTCCCCACCTTTGCCCATGCCGCATCCATATCTTCAACCTCATCCACGTTAAGGTACGCGGAATACTTGGAAAATTGTCTATATAAATCAAGATCCACGACGATGCTAGTTTTTTCACGAATTTTTTGGAGTACCTCGGGGAATATCGCCTCGTACATGTTGGGTGTAGCTTGGGAAAACCATGCTATTCGTTCCATGCCAAGCCCCATGTCCAATACCTTGAGCGCTAGTTCCTGTGGGCCCTGCGGAGTTTGCTCGAACATGGTATATACTTGATTGAACAATTCCACGCCCCTGGAAAAGAATTCCAAGCAGGGGCCGAAAGAACCCCCTCCAGCCCATGCATCCTCATGGATAGTGATTTCCTCCTTCGCCACCCCCATGCCATTGGTTAGAAATTCGTAAATATCGGTGAATAAGGCCTCTTGGTTCCATTCCTCCTCCGATAAAAATGCATGCTGCCCAATCATGACAAAACCAGTACAATGTGAACCTGTGATACCAACATTATCAATATCGCCAAATCTGAGGCAAAATTGGGGAATAACGAGCTTCTTGGCAGGAGGATCCGCTTCACCCGTGATCACGTACGGTTGGAACGCGGCAATGGAAGCCATTGTAAATTCAGTGGTGGGATTCCACCTGGCGATCACGGGGTATCGATCAACAGCCTTGTACCCACGTGGAATGAACATGTCCACTATCTTGTTCCATACACCTTCGTACGAGAGTTCCACCTTGGATGGATTATCGTGGACAACATTGAAACCGCCACTACACGCGGGATCTCCGCATGTTTCTTGGCTCGGATTCACTGTCCAGAAAAAGGTGCCACAAGTGCATTCTTTCCTTGCAAACCCTTCATCCACTAGTTTTTCAGTTGGATAGTACAGGCTGGGATCCTTCGAGGCAATCTTCTTGAATCGAGCTTTTTGTTCCTTGTCTGTTAACATCGTCAGCAGGAGAGGTGAAGCCCGCGAGGGAAAAAAAATTTAAGGTTAGCGGGTTATCTTGCAATGACGAGTCATCAGAATTGAGGAGTGTAATGGGAATGAATGAATCCAATGTGTTGAAAGTAGGAATTGTAGGAGCGGGATTTATCGTCAAGAAATCTCACATCCCGGGCTTAGCCGCCACAAGCAAGTGCTACATCGCAGGCTTGCACGACATAAATGAGGTTGCAGCAAGGGAAGCTCGGAAGTTTTATCTTGACCAGATGGAACAGGGTGATAATCCGCTATTATCGAAGGCAAAAAATGGATGCAACATTCACGATTCCTTGGAGGAGCTCGTGAAGTCGGTCGATATCGTCGACATTGCAACACCTCCCGCGTACCACTTGGAGGCAGTGAGCTTGGCATTAAACCACGGGAAGCACGTGATATGCGAGAAACCATTAGCACGAAATTGGCAAGAATTGCTACAATATCCAGAGATAATGGAAAAAGCCGCTGGCGGTGACTGGAAATTTCAACTCCACACTCAAGGCATTTGGCATCCCATCGTCAAGGCTGGGCGGGACCTGATAGCCGATGGTGTTGTGGGAGAAATCCAACAAATAAGGACCCTGCATCAAGGCGCCGATCCGAAGCACACCGTGAAACTAGCTTCCTTATGGGACAAGCATCATAGTGGTGGTGGAGCCTTGATGGATATTGGCCCCCACGCGTATGCTGGAATGTGGTACTGGCTAGACGCTGGCTGGGAACCGGTGGCAGTTGAAACACAACTCCTGGAAGCCACCGTTCCGGTGAGGGAGATTGCGGGAAAACCAGGAACAAAAGTAACCGTTGAAGATGACGCTCATGTCACGATCACTTGGAAAAATAAAGATGGACGGGAGATAAGGGGTGACCTTGAAGCATCATGGAATAAGAAAGATTGGCACGAGGGCAAGGTGGGAAGCAGGCTGGCGCCTGACTTGTATTACGAGATTACTGGAACCAAGGGGATTCTTACATTTCCCAACGTTATGCTCAGCTTCAGGAAACCTTTCGGAATTGCCGCAGGGCTCAAATTCAAAGGAAAAAAGGGTGAAAAGCACGCCTACAAGTTCAAATTGCCTAAAAAAGGCATCGAGGACTTGAATTTCTTCGATGAATTCATAGATGTGATAAAGGGGGAAAGGAAAGGGAGAAATGATTTTAAATTTGCAGAAGAAATGTTGCTGGTCTTTGGTGCGGCGTATTTATCCAGTAAAAGTGGAAAAAAAGTCACACTCAAGGAATACAAGAAATATGCCGAGAATTTTAAGGAAACCCCGGCATTGATAGATGATCTATTCTCCTCCTTCTAAATACAACTCCCCTCTCAACCTTTTTATATATATCAACTAAAGATATAGGTATACATATCAATTCCAAGCATAGATTCGAGTAGGTAACCACCATGAAATCGAAAACAACAAGATTGCTGGGTATCTCATTCCTACTCACGTGCCTGATTCAATTCAGCTTGGCATCAATCAGTCACTCGAGTGGGATAAGCACGTGTGCACCGGGCGATGTAAAAGTGCTTTTACTTACCCAGAAAGAGAATGGCGCTTTTGAAAAGCGCATGAAACTCGATAGCATGCAAAATGATAAGGGTTCTGGCATTTTTGACATTACCTTTGCCACCAATGAAACCTACCAGTCCGTCAACATCTCGGACCATGATGTAATAATCGTCAATAGCTTTCTTCCCGAGAACCTGACGTTTATTCAAGAACTGAACTCATCGGTGGCGAACGGCAAGGGATTATTTTTCTGGGGTGGGTTTTATCCAGCACTCATCAATGATACCCTGAACCCGTACCTGAAGGACATGCTCCCCATCGTGTTCGACGAACCATTCACCATTGAGGAGGAAACCTATATAGACCAGTCATGGGTTTCCCAAATCGAGTTAAAGGTAAATGATAACTACAAGTTCAAGAAAAGCGAGAAAAACAACTTCACGTTACTCCAACGAAGCGTTGTCTGGGAATCAAGTCCACTCGTTGAAGAAAGAATTTTCGTGAGTGATGCAAAGAATGATTCAAGCGTGCTGGTCTATAAACCAGAACGTCCTGGGACTAGAGCCGGGCTTGATTTCAAGGAAGGCGAACCTTTGGTCGTTTACGGGAACCATTCTAATGGCAGGGTATTATGGATTTCGATGGGAGTAGGCAAGATCAACGCAACATTCCAGCAATATGATACTGTAGCTATTGGACCAATTTGGGATAGAATACCAATCCCGGGAACCAGCGAGGAGCACAACAAGGAATGGAACAAGCCATTTTACTTGTGGCCATATTTCAACTTCTTCTTGTACCAAACATCCATGTACCTGGCAAAGGAAGACGCTGATGATATCAAGAATTACGCGAAATGGCCATATTCTCCCATACCTCACAAGTTGGAAGCAATATTATGGATGTCTTTCGTGGGGGGTTTATGGGTCTTTAATTTCGTGCTCTTTTTCACTCTTGGCCGGAAGAAAAAGCGTGAGGGTCTTGAATCCCCGGAAGGTGAAAAGAAACCTGATGTGAAGGGAAAGGAAAAACCACCCGGGAAAGAAGATGAAGTGGAATCTGGCGAGGAAATGAAGATCACCACGGTTGCATCAAGTTCGAATGGGGAAACGGCAGAAGAAATGGCAACGGCGAAGGAAGAAGTCGAGAAAAACCTTGAAAAACAAGAACTCGAAATGGGAGATGATGAAAATGAAGAAAAATAGAACAGCATTCCTGACGGGCCTATTAGGCCTTTCAGTAATCATCTTGATATGCACTTCAACGACTGCTGCCATCCAAACAAGCCAGGTGCCATATGATGAAGACATCTTGTGGCAAGATGGTAATTGGATGGAATATTCCGTGGAATTCACCAACAGGATCGATCCTGAGGATGATGAATATTTCAATACCACAGTAATCACTGCAGACATCTCCTATAATATCACCTCTGGTGCAGCTACAAACACGGTAACCATGATGGAGACAATCTCTAACATCACCATCGAGTATGCCAACCAATCCACGATATACGCTCCTTTCGTTGCGCTGTATGATGAAACGGTATCCATGGATGATTTCCTGCAGGATCTTTTGAACGAAACTCATGCTGGGGCAAATGCGACATCAGACTACGGAATCGCATCTCATCAAACCGTTAATATAACCCTGACAAACCTCACGAGTCAAGATATCCCCGATATATCCAACCAATTCACATACAACAAGGCTGATAACACGATAACAGCTATCAGTCCAAACGTGACTTCCAGGCTCTTGGTCTCCAGCAATATCACTGGTACGGTCGACCCTGTAAATAGTTCCCTGAAATTTAACAAGCTACTGGAATTCGGCATGATTTATTCCCCCCTTGCCTTTGCGGGGCAGAATGGATCCTTCTGGATGGACCTGGGTGTGAACATGTCCCATATCACGGACTTGGGACTCTGGTCAATTCTTGGTTATTCGATGGAGTTCCATGAGAATGAAACATATTCCTACAAGGTTGGATACGAGGGTGATGATTCAGCATTCAGGTGGCGCACGAAATTCGATATCGGGTATCCCAAGGTTGGTACAAACGAAAAAGCACGATATGATAGTGAAACGGGAATTCTATTGAAATACGAGACTGAACCCACCCGATGGGATAGGATCGTAAATGAGACTTATATCACTCAAGTTAAACCACATAAGCTTGAAATTGAACTAACCGGCTTAAGCGTCTTGCTCCAGGCAAATGCCACTCCGAAGATCCCTGGTTATCCAATGATTATCATGCTGATCTCCCTTGGAATAGCATTTTCCATTATTGGAAAGCGAGCAATCAAGAAACATTCTCGGGAATGATATTTCCACTGGTTTTCTTTCAAGTCCCTTATTTTTTCCTCTTTCCAATATCCTGTTACGACTTGGAGCTCGAGCCAAGTTCCATGAAGGTGCCTTGGTTTTTCTCCTGATTCCATGGGCATTTTTTTATCTTTCCAGCTCCTATAGATCACCCATGGGGCGGTATCTCGCTGTCGATCTAGGTGCAGAATCTGGACGTCTTCTCTTGGGAAATCTTCAAGATGAGCAACTGCAAGTTAGGGAATTATACAGGTTTAAAACCCAAGGAACTGATATCCACGGTCGTAGCTACTGGAATGTCCTGCGGTTTTATGACGAGATCATCAATGGTTTGCAAGAAAATGCTGGAGAGATCTCTGAGGATCCCATCGATGGAATCGGGATTGACACCTGGGGTGTGGATTTTACCATTCTTGATGCAAATAACCAACTAATTGGGACACCCTATCATTATCGCGATAAGCAAATGAATTCTTATCTTGAGGGTTTCTTGGAGGTGTTTTCGAGGGATGAATTGTATGATATAACTGGAATGCAGCAATTGCCCTTCAACAGCATCGTTCAACTCTACGGTTTGGTGCAAGAAGAGCATTGTTCAATCAAGGAGGGCGCCACTTTCCTGATGATACCTGATTTTTTTAATTTCCTGCTCACAGGCATCAAGAAAGTGGAATACACTGATGCTTCCACGACCCAAGCTTTGGATGCACGGACAAAGGATTGGCACTGGCATTATTTCAAGAAGATCGGGGTGAATGAAGACATGTTCTCCACTCCAGTTCAACCTGGGCATGTTCTCGGAAAAGTAGATGAACACTTGGAACGGGTGATTCCTTCAATAAAAGGAACCCAGGTACACCTGATTGCAAGCCACGATACTGCATCTGCGGTTGTGGGTTGTCCACTGGAATCTAGGAGGGCGGCTTATCTTAGTTCTGGAACTTGGAGTTTGTTAGGATCGGAACTCAAAGAACCCATTTTAACCATGGAAGCAATGAAAGATAATTTCACCAACGAGGGAGGTATTGAGGGAACCATTCGATTTCTCAAGAATATCATGGGATTGTGGCTCCTGCAGCAAGTAAAGAAATCTTGGGAGGTGAAAGCCAACGAGACGCTGACTTACGAAGAAATCATCCATCAAGCGAGACTCCATGAAAATTTCACATCCTTAATTCTGCCAGATGACCCGCGTTTCATGAATCCACCAAGCATGGTGGAAGCAATACAACAGGCATGTAGGGAAACGGGACAACCAATACCATACAAGCTGGGTGAATTCGCAGAAACCATATTCAAAAGCCTAGCCTTACGATACCGGGAAGTATTCTTGTCCTTGGAGCAACTAAGTAAAAGCAGGATAGAGTGCTTGCACGTGGTGGGAGGAGGCTCGAAGAATGAGTATCTCTGCCAATACACGGCAGATGCTTTGAACATAAAGGTATCAGCAGGACCAATAGAGGCTACCAGCCTTGGGAATATCATTGTTCAAGCAATCTCCGCGGGGGAAATAGTCGACGTGGAGCACGGTAGGGAGATCATAAGGAATTCGTTCACGCCAAGAATCCATATTCCCATGGAACCAGAAACATGGGATGACCTATATACTACTAATTACCTGGAGATGAAAGAAAAAAGGGATGGTAACCTGAAATGAATCCTTGGTTCACGGGAACCCTAAATATCGAACGATGGATGAACAATTAATCGATCTTCAAGGGTTTGCGGGATTTCTTTTCCGGTTGTTGCGAATCGTTGATATCATCAACGGACTTCATCAAGTTGTACACCGAATCATTTTGGAGCACCTCGGCAAATTCCAAGAACATTTCTGCAGATGTAACGAATAAACCCTTGCGCTTGATGGGTTTGCCATCCTTAACTGGATTGATGACCAGTGATAGTTTGGATGGCCGGTTTTTTGTCTTGGGCATTTTAACGATGGATACTCCAGGGAACTTTTCAACAGGTAATGCTTCCCATTCACCTGCGTCCTCAAGAAATTTAACGAGACGATCTTCCAGTTCTGCCATTATGAACACGCTCAAGTATCAATTACGGGTATGTAAGCACCCGTCATGGATCACTTGCAAGTAGTTCATATTCGTATATAAATATAACACGTAACGTGTTACGCCAATTGCATGATTTTTTTTTTTTGAAAAATATTCCAAGCAAATCAAGTCAGGTATAGTATCACGAAGATGGTATAACACGCCGCTAAAATGATGACGGGGAATAATGTATTGAAAATAACCCGCCGTTCAAGAGCTTCCGCGGTTAATCGGGATTCATTCATTTTTCGTGATACCAACTTCCGCTTTTCACGAGTTGAATCTACCGGTGTTCCCAGCGTGGTTGATTTTTCAAGAGCGTGTTCCAAGATACTAGCAAATTCCCCTTGACACTTGGTGGTTGGCATTACCTTTCGAAATGTCACTGAATCGGGATCAACACCCATTTCCTCGAAAAGTCCAGCGTTCCTGTCCTTGAATTGCTTGAAAACTGACATGGTATATCGGCAAAACTATCTACCGTGAGGTACTAAATAATCTTGCGATTTCAATGGATTATCAAGTTAAAAGTTAAATGATTAATACCATGAGACCTATATGCATCTTGAAATACCTTTTCAACCAGTTTATCCGGGGATGTAAACGTCATGCGATGTGAAATTTGCGATAAGGAACTGTACCTCGGTTTTACCTGCAAGCGCTGCAACGGGCATTTTTGCACGAAACACCGGTTACCTGAAAACCACGATTGCGCTTTCATGAACCTAACAAAGGAAGAAGTTTCCCTCAAGGTCCAGATGGAACGAAACCAGCGCATGCCAGAAGTGCAACCCAAGGAAAAGAAGCGATACAAGTCATGGTTCCGGCGACCAAAAGAGAAAACCTATGACGAGTTCGACGATTACGAGGACGATGAATATAGGCGAGCGCCAGTGGTGATGGATTTCTCCATGACACTCATCATATTCCTCGTGTTCGGCATCATGGATATCATGTATTTTGTATTCAGCGGGTTCATGCTCGCATTGATATTTCCATTATTGATTCATGCCATCTTCCTGCCGATCCTGTTCAACATGGCATACAAGCAAAAACGGGGCCAATTGCCAGTAGGAGGCATCATTACGTTTCTCAAGACCATTGTCGTGTACATGGTGGTTTACATGACGGTAAAGATAGTCATCTCTTTTGCAACGCGAGATTACTTTTCAGCAACGATATACATCGTGATAGGGGCGTTCATGACCTACATGTGGCTCAAGATCCTTAATCAATTCAATAAGATCGGCAAAGCCTTGTAAAACCCTGTAAATCTTCTCCCTTTGTAATCAATGGGCGAGTTACAAGAATTGGTCTCGAGATGATACTTCTATCCGGATGATGAATGATAGATTAGAAAAAACCATTCATCAACGGAAATGATACACATGACCAATTGGATAGAAATAATCCAAGATTTTATCAATGATTTCATTGATTACTTCTTGGCACAGAGCTTGGCGACCCAGATACTAATCGGTGTCTTGATATTGCTCGGGATGATTGCCATTGGATTTGCAATTGCAGGAGCCGTGTGGATAGCCATACAGGTGATCAAGATCACGATTCTTGGCGTGATACTACTGGCATACTTGGTTGGACTTGGAATCACGTTCTTGTTCATGTTACCGAATCATCGTATCGAGATCAAGACCATGTGGCAAAACTCCTGCGATAGAATGGAGCATCTCATGAACACGTTTTATCCGAAGCAGGTGGAGAAAACGCTTTCCAGCCAGGGAATGCATGTTCAGGTTGCAGGAACAAGATGTCACCCTTCAAACTCTTACAATCACTGTCGGACCCAAATATCCTGCCAGCAAGGAAGGATGGAGATCCCCTACAAACCGGGAATGAATTCCAAGCTGCAAAAAGCATCTTCAAGATATACCATGCCAAACCCCGTGATGAATCATGGGAACTATGAAAAAGTCGATGAAACTGCCAAGGACCATGATGACGATCCCTTGAAAGAATGCGAGACAGGCACCGATTCCAAAATGAACATGGGAGATGGTATGAAGGGATCCCTTGGAACCCAGGGCAATTCGAAAACCCGTGAATTCTTTTGCACGAATTGTGGAACTCGCTTCACCCAACAAATGAAGAGAATACTTGAAGATAACGGCTCGTGCTATTGCGAGGTATGCGGAAACAGGTTCAACTTGGTAAAGGGAATTCCTGCATCACCGTAAATCTTTTTTTTTTTGGGCATCTCGACCTTATTAGCGAAAAGATAATTCTTCCTTGAGGAACTAAACTTGGGTGATTTTCCCCAAGAAAATTAAAAATCGACGATTTTCTTGAGGAACCATTCTACATTGAAAGGTGCTATATCGTTATAGCCCTGCCCTGTTCCAACAAAAATAATTGGTTTCTTGGTAATGAACGATACTGAAAGAGCCCCGCCTCCTGATGCATCCGCATCGATCTTGGTAAGGATTGAAGCATTTATCGGTACATAATCCGAGAATTTCTGGACCTGTGTCACCACGTCATTCCCCGCAAGTGCATCACCAACATACACGACGAGATCAGGTTCTGTGACATCAACGATTTTCTTCATCTCGCGCATGAGGTTGGTATCCATGACCTGTCTCCCTGCAGTATCCACAAGGACCACGCGAACGTGGCGAGCTTGCGCGTGCGCAATTGCATCCCAAGCCACGCTACTCGGATCGCTCTTGTATTCGTGCTTGATAACGCGCACCCCCACCTTTCGTGCATGCTTTTCCAGTTGCTCGATGCTGCCTGCCCTGAAGGTATCAGATGCTGCGATAACCGATGATATCTTGTTTTTCTTGAAATAATTAGCCAATTTCGCGATGGTGGTGGTCTTTCCTGTTCCGTTAACTCCAAGGAATACCATGATGTAAGGTTCATCGTCCTCCGCCTTTTCCCTCACTCGTTCCAGGATATCGAATGGTCTACTCTCGTCAAGGATTTCCTTGATGGTATCACGGATCACGCCCTTCAGGAATGTATCCACCTTGCTTCCCCGTGTTATACGGGAACCCAGTAATTTTTCCTTCACGAGATCCCCGATCTTGTCAGCAACGAAATACGCCACATCATTCTTCACGAGCGAAATCTTTAATTCCTCCAACGGTTCTGCCAAGTTCTCTTCATTGAGCTCCTTGGTTTTGATCTTGGTGACGAATGTCTTGAATCCTGACTTGAGTTTTTCGAACATGGCTTCAATTAACTCCGTTTCTCATCTAAAAGCAAGAGGGAGGCTCCTGTTGCTAGTTAAAAAGTGGATGGAAGAGATTAGATTTCATCGGGATTGATCCTTTTCGCCTGTCCAGAGCCTTGCTGCATTCCTTGTTGTTGCTGCTGCAATTGCTGAACCGCTCGTTCCAATACAGGACGTACCTTCTCTATTTGCTCAACGAGAGATTTTATCCGTTCATTGATAGCATCAAGAGTTTTCTCGATCTTCCCCTTCTGATTGTCAAGGATAACTTTCGTTTTATCAAAAGATTGCTCGACGCTGTAACCCGCGCCTATTCCGACAATATAGCGCTCGGGTTTCTTTACTTGGATGTTCACTGATGCTGCAGGAGCCACGGGAACGATGGCATCACTGCTCGCATCTAGCAATTCCAATTCTGCCATTGCATCCAGAGTTGTTTGAAGATCGTGCACTCCCTTTTCCATCATGTTCTTCTGAACTTCCAATTGCTCCAACTGGGATTCCCAGATTTCCAAACTTTGCGCCATTTGCTGGAGTTGTTCCATTCGTTCTTGATTTCGCTGCATAATGAAATGTACCCTCTTTATTGCTAAAATTTGGTAACCAACTTTGCAACCAAGAAGAAATTCACTTAAAACTTGATTTTCTCCTCAGTGTAGGTCCTAGTTACCCGATCCTTGATAAGGTTGGGATCCGTGATTTCTGCAACCTCTTGTATCCTAATTCGATTGGGATTAACGCTTCTCGATGCTATATCGAGCTTGAGTTTTTCCACCGCCATTTCAGGGGTTAAGGCACGTATCTCCTTTTCGAATAGGTACTTGAACTTGTTTTTCTGCACGTTGTAAAAACCCGAAATAAGGTACGTCTTTACGGTGACCATGGTAGTTTCATCCCTGTGACACTTGCTCGTGAGGATAAAGCACTGGTACTCACTTAAATATTCTCTAAAATGTATCTGACCTTTTTGGTTTATATCGAGAGAACCTCTGAAATCCTTGCAAGTTCAGGACCTGAAGTCGTATCTCCCACGAGGGCACCATTGGAGTTGCTAATAATACCTATCCTGATCGCTTCAATGCCCAGGCATACCGTGGTAAAATCCACGACATCTACCTTGAAAATATCCTTCAAGCTCCTCGCCTCCTCGTCTGTTGCCAAAGGCGACACCAGGCATCCCAATTTATTAGATACCACCCTCGTTCCCACCAGCTTGAAATTGGAAAACGGCATCTTGACCACTTCGGTTCCCAGGCAATCAGATATTGGACCCAAGGCATTATCTGGTACTTTCCTGCTCACGATGGTACCCCGGTCGTTGGTGGCGATCAAATTTCCCAAGGCGTTTAATTTCGACTCTTCTAGCACGTGCACGTCGACATCCGTGAATTCTTCCATGGCCTTCATGATATTCCTCTCATCATTAGGCGGGAGATGATTGGGCAGGATTAACCCATTGCTATTTCCCACGAGCATGACACCCAGCAACTTCTGTATAGAGATATTCAGCCGCATGCATGGGATTTGAAGGACATCTTTCATGATCTCCACCACTTTTTCCTTAATCCTTCCAGGAACGAGGCAATATCTATCCGTTGCACAAGCATGTATGCCTGTTGCAGGGGTGCCGAGAATGTTCAACCTTCGGAGCATGATATTTCATTTAGTGTTTATTTTTTTCCGAGGAAATCATGGTGGATAAAAAGCAGGATGTAACCGAGCAAGGAACGATCGGCTTCCCATCCATGGTATCCCGATATTAATAGGTGAGGTATAGTGTCACGACCCCTTCAAGTGATTTCGTTGCACGAATCTTAACTTTCCGTGGGGGCTTGACCATACCTCGTTCAAAAATATACTCGTTCACTTCCGGAAGGATAATGAGCTCCTCTGGTTTCATGTGTCGAGCGAAAAATTGCTTTAAAAGGGTAATGGCTCGCCTGGCTCTCTTGTTTGGTGGTCGAAGGTAGGCTTTCGCGAGGGGCACAGTGTATGTGCGTTCCTCCGTGATATCCTCGGTTTCCTCCATTTCGAACTGCCTGGCGATTTCCGAGCGTTCCTCGAAAATTTCATCTTCCTCTTCTCCCAAATCGACATGATCGATATCCTCTGCTAATTCCTCTTCGAGCTCTTCGATGTCATCATATTCTTCTTCCTCGGCATCTATATCGTCGACCTCATCCAAGAGGTCTTCCTCGAGAGCCTCGATCTCTTCGTCAAGATCCACTTCGGGAGTTTTCTTTTTCTTTCCCATATTGCACACCTATCTAATCCTTAGACCTTCATTTTCGTTTGTCGCCAACGTCGCTGCTTGGGAGAACTTCGAACTTTCCTACCAGTCTTGATGATCACCCAAGTAGGAAGCGACGTGTTCTGCTTGTTTTTCTTGCACATGCGTAATTTCTTTGCGTAAGGGGTTCCACCCATATTATTCACCTTCTATATTTTGCGTATCCTGAAATCTTTTTTCTTTTGCGAACCCGAGAGCCGTGTCAGTATTTGCTTGAAGTGTTGGTCAGATAATGGAACAGGAACACCCAACCGTCGAATTTGCCCAGTTTGTGCGATTTGAATCAACTGGGACTCGATTGCTTCAGCAAACTGCGGTCTTGCTAACTTGATGTTAGCCAACCTTTGCCTTGCCTCTGGCGATAATATTCTTCGCAGAATTACCTGCCGTTGTTGGTCGACCTGTTGTTTGATGGCTTCTTCTTGCTGTCGACGTGCTGATTCGTTTTGAAGTTGCTGCATCTTTTTCTTTCGAATTTCTTCAAGCTCGTCATCATCTGCCATGAAACATGCATCACCGGTATGATTTCTCGATTATCAATGAGAATTGCCCAGATTCACTCACCAGATTTTGCGCGGTGCAGCTCGTGGGCTACCTTATCAATAAGTGATTGGCCTTCAGGAGTCAACTTCCTGCCAATACCTTCAATAGTGTTCACCAATCCAGCCTTCTCAAGCTGTTGCAAGCATCGCCTGATGATCTTGCCTGCTGCAGGCCTGGAATGACTCGGGTTATGACCTTTTTTTTGATTGGAACTGTAGATTTTCCGCAATCGCCGCACGCCAAGGTTTTGCTTGATTGCCAGCTTTCTCAAGAGGGACGCGGACCGAATGAACCAAAATAATTCCGAATCCTCTGGTGGAAATTCCTTGGCGCATGAGGTTTTCCAGTACTTAGATTCGAGTGGCGGATTGATCTCTGAATAGGTCTTCAGTTTCTCCGCGAGCGACTCGATGAGCTCCGCGGGGTCCACGGTAAACACGTTCGCGATTCTTGGAGTGGACATTGAATTCATCTTGATAGTGAGGTTTAAGTGTCGTGCTTGCGCTAAATCAAGTAAGAGAAGATATAATAATATTGTTTTTAATTCCTCCTCGAGTCAATCAAGTAACTTGACGTCAAGGTGATAATCATGACCAGTAAATCAAGAATGAATCAAGGAAAGGCAGACCTGCAAATTGGAAAGCGAGGCATCAATGACGGCTTCATCATACAGCTCCGAGAGCTCTTGAAACAGCAATCCAACGTGAAAGTCCGGGTGTTGAAGAATGCGAGATCGAGCAAGGAAGACGTGAAACGATACGCCCAAGAGCTCGCCAAGGAACTTTCACTCTCCATTTCTGCCTTGCGCGGGAATACTTTCGTGCTTGAAAGAACGTGAGCGAAGACGGCAGGAAGTGGAGCAATGGGTAGGAAACGGGCTCGCAGGAAAAAGCTAGCGATGAAAATCGGTAGAGAAAGGATAAATATATTGATGAATTTGGCAGAAAAAGCATCAATTTCGGGAGAATCGGATCTGGCAAGACGGTATGTTTTCATCGCCAAGAGGGTGGCCATGCGCATTCAAGAGCCACTCCCATGGTATTACAAGCGACAAACCTGCAAGGAATGCCACGCGTTTCTAATCCCGGGAAATAATGCAAGGGTGCGCATCACGGGTAACAAGGGAAATGCTCATGTTGCCGTGAGCTGTCTCGAGTGCGGGAATATCGCCCGGTATCATTATCACCGAGATGGAAAGCAAGAAAAGATCTAAATGGAAGGAATTTACATGATATGGATACTCATCGTGGATGCCGCGATAGAAATCATTCCAGAAAAAATCAGGAATCATCCTGCCATCACGTCACATGCAAGGCGGAGGGGAAAGGACCCATCGCAACTCCTGCTAAATACCAACTTCCACCACTCCGCCATGGGTAGCTTGAGAAACAAGAACAAGCGGGGAAGACCCGATATCGTGCATCTTTGCCTGCTAAATGCCTTAAACACCCCCTTGGCAAAGCAAATTACTGCCTTGAAAACATGCATTCACCTACGCGATTCCAAGATGATTCTTGAAATTGCCCCGGAAACAAGGATTCCCAGGTCATTGAACCGGTTCGAGGGATTGATGGTCCAAGCATTAACTGGTGGTTTCTCGGGGGGGGGAAAGGATGGAAATCTACTCATCAAGGTGCACGATACGACTTTACGGGACTTCTTAGCACATTTCGAGGATTCACGTGTTCATGCATTGAGCAAGCATGGCTCTCCAGATTCTCTCGTGGAGCTATTGGAACGAGATGCTCGGCAAGCCTGCACGCCTGAAGTCGACCTGGTTTTCCTGGTAGGAGGTTATCAAAAGGGGCCTCTCCCCAAAAGCTTGTTGAAAATCATTTCCAAGAGTAACCTGCATTCTTTAAGCACGATGGGGCTTGATGCATGGACCGTGGTCGCTAGATTGACGTGCATGATTGAATGGTATGCAAGCAAGAGAAAGCAAACAGCACCAAACCGTTGAATAAAGCCAAGATTGTGCTTTCATGTGAAAGCACCATGCCTTTTACCCGTTTTCCGCCAGGAAGCAACGCCCTTTGATTGATATGGGGTGCCATATTTCGAATGGAGCGTGTATGGATTTTCAACTAGATGATGAAGAGCGTCAGCAAGGGTTCAACTTCCTTCTTGAAGAACGCCACCGAGCTGGTGAAATCCGCAAGATTCTGGATGAGCAACCACAGGAATACCGTTTTATTGAGGTTAGAACTGATATAATGCCCAATGAGATACATCTCGTTGTCGGAGAATTTCAGTACCGGGTTTTTCTCGATGCTCAATCCCTTTCCAACGTTGAACTTGAGTAATGAATCGATGACGAGTCCATTGTTGGTTACCATATCTATAAACTCCTTGGTGA
>WJJB01000283.1 GCA_014729935.1 Candidatus Bathyarchaeota archaeon
ATCGGGATTCTTGGAAACCGCTTGGAAGTGGTTATTAAAGAATCATCCCCACGATTCCATTTGTGGCTGTTCGGTTGATCAAGTCCATGAGGAGATGAAGACGCGCTTTTCCTGGGCACGGTCCATCGGATCCACGGTCATGAACGATGCCATCGACAGGTTGAAAGAATCTTCTGGTAGCTCGGCGACTTCAACAGCCCTCGTGTTCAACTCCACCAATGCCAGTCATTCGCTAATGTTCACGGAGCTCCCATTTCCAGATGACGTTAAGGTTGATGCGATTCGCCTGGCAGATGGGTCCATCCACCCCGTGCAGCAACTCATTTCCAAGGATGATATATTATTGGAGGCAACTGTTGGACTGAAGATGGCTAAGATGGGATTAAAATTCATCTCCGGTAGGAAGATCATGGGGTATTACATTAATGGCATCGAATACCACGAGGGAGATGAGCCCGGCTTGCTTGAAATCCAAGCCATCGGTGACACGGTCCCAGTTGGTGAGTTCGATCTCGATTCATGGAAAGAATTGGCACGGGATATAATCAAGACAAAGAAGTATTCCAAATTTCACGTGGTGGCGTCCAAGCCAACCCAGAACGTGTATGCCGCTCTCCTTCCCTTGGCGCCTTGGGGCCTGACAGAAGTCGATATTCTGGAAAATACTGAAGAGACGAGTACCGAGAGTGGCACTTGGGAATACAGCAAGAATCACGTGGAAAATGATCACCTGTTGGTAAATTTCAACAGGGATGGATCATTGAACATCATGGACAAGCACACTGGTTTAACCTATCCGAGATTGCACTACTTCGAAGATACTGGGGACAAGGGGGATGAATACACGTACAGTCACCTTGGACCGGACAAGATCAAGGTAAAGGCTCGCAAGCGTCAGCTTCTCTCGAAAGGACCCGTATTTGTCGAGATCCGCCAGAATTACAGGCTCAAGGTTTTTTCAGAAATCAATATCGAGAGGACCAAGCGGAAGGGAAAAACTAGCATCAACGTGGAGTCGACCTTCAAGATCTATAAGAATTCTCCACGGGTGGAGATTACCACCAAGTTAATCAATACAGCAAAAGATCACCGCCTTCGAGTGTGTTTCAACCTTCCATTCAGCTCCGCCACCACGCGCACCTCGACGCATTTCGGGTGCATCACGCGCCATGGTTCTCCAGAACCGATGGAAGGGCGGGATTTCGCAGAGCACCCATCCGGAATTCAAGCACAGAAACGTTACACGAGAGTTGATGCGGACGCGGGATATGGTGGATTCACCCTTTTCAACAAGGGATTACCTGAGGTTGAATTGGTTGGGGGTTTGAAGCTCGCGCTCACGCTGATTCGATCGGTTGGATGGTTATCACGATCCGATCTTCCCGAGCGACCTGGTCATGCGGGCCCTGGTGAGGAAACCCCTGGTGCCCAGGAGCTTGGAGTGGATTATGAATTCAAGTATGGGTTCGTGACACATGCAAATGAAACTCCATTGTATGAAACAGCCGACCATGCGGATGCTTTTGCAGTTCCAGCAATTACCATCCCGTACATGCAATCCAAACCAAATTCAAATCTTCCAGGAACCCTTATTCACCTTGGTAACCCGTGGATCAGGATATCGTCGATGCGTGTCCGGGAGGGGACCGTACTGGTAACCTTGTTCAACTTGGATGAGAACGGTCATGAAGTCCCAGTCACGGTGGAACGGGATATTTCCACCATTCGCGAGATATTGATAGATGGCACGGGTAAAAATGAGGTAAAAGTTATGGATGTCGAAGCCATCCTTCATTTCGAACCGCACGAGATAAAAATGATCCAGCTGTTCAAGCAATAGAAATCCATCTATGATTAAGAACATCCATGGGAGACTTGCTTGGCAGATATCATTAACACTTCCCCATTCTTCCTCATTTTTTATTTCCCGGTTTCCTTGGCTTGGTCCTCTTCTTTCCCCTCGTTTTCTTCACGAGTTTCGGGCAGCATGGTGCTAATGGGCATCCATTATCGCACTGAGGGCCAATTGGTTTGCAAATTTCCTTTCCAAACCTGATCAAGAGATCGTTGATGAGAAGCCACCATTTCCTTGGAAGGATATCAACGAGTTGCTTGTGAGTAGATTTTGGATCGGGAGTATCAACCAACCCCCAACGATTCACGATGCGATGCACGTGCGTGTCCACGGGAATCGCAGGAATACCAAAGGCGTATACTAGCACGCAATTCGCCACTTTAGATCCCACACCAGGTAATGCCACCAGATCCTTGAACTTGTTAGGAACGCTTCCCCCGTGTTGCTCGATTAACATGCGGGAGGTGTCCATGATGTACTTCGTCTTTGAATTGTAAAATCCGATTGGACGGATGATTTCCCTCACGCGATCTGGATCTGCATTTGCTAATTTTTTGGGCGTGTCGTACTGCTCGAAAAGAATGCTGGATACTTTTATTGTCTGGTCATCGCGGGTCCTGGCACTAAGGATGGTCCGGATCAAGGTCTTGAATGGATCCCGATCGATTTCAGAAGCGAGTTGCACGCCATCTTCCTTCATGAGTTCTCCAACCACTTGGTCCCGGCTTCTGCCGCGTGTATCAACTCCCCGTTTCTCCAATGCAGGCAGGAGGGAATCCCAAATCTTATCCAGTAAATCTTCATTTACATATCTAAATGCCTGCGGGAAAAGTGGTAACAAGGATGCGAAAATTTTTTCCATGTCCCCTGAACTCGCCAATTCCTTGATGCTCTTCATGATACTTATCAGCTCTCTTCGTGGGTGACCTTCGGGTAATGAATCCCGTGCTGCTGTCTTTTTCAAGGTTTACTCTTATCATGATAACCTTGATGGCGTACCTTTTTGTGCAAGCAAGAAAAATATCAAGTGAACAACGATGTCTAACGGAACGAAGTACAACTTCATCATCATCGTATCAGATACGCTACGGCGTGATTTCCTCTCCTGTTACAACGATCAGCCCGATTCCATGCTTGGAAAGCATGTGGACACGCGTTTTATCGAAGATTTTTCGAAAAAATCAGTTGTATTCGATAGAGCTTATTCTGGCTCCTTCCCCACCGTTCCCCATCGGAGAGATATCTTCACCGGTTGCTTTACAGCAACGTACACGGGTTGGGCACCAATGACGCAATTTGAGCCCTTATTGCACGTGATGCTTGGCCAGCAAGGATACACCTCTAAAATGATCATCGATTGCCCGCACCTCATCAAGGATGGATTCCACTTTGACAGGGGCTTCGACGGGTGGGATTGGATCAGGGGGCAAGAGGGTGATAGATGGAAAACGACACCACGGCAACCTAGCTTTGCCTGCGAGCCATCACGAACGCGTAGCCCGGAACGGCAACAAGCATGCCACATGCGTTGGCGATCCCGCTGGAACGGTGAAGAGGACACCTTTCCTGCCCGAACTGCCAACACGGCGTGCACATGGCTGGAAAAAAATTACAAGGAAGGACCTTTCTACCTTTACATCGATTTTTTCGACCCCCATGAGCCATGGGATCCCCCGGAATGGTACATCGACATGTATGATCCTGGATACGAAGGTCAAGAAATTCAATATCCCTGCTATTCCAAGATCGAGGGATATATGAACCAAGAAGAGTTGAAGCATTCCCGTGCCTGCTATGCTGGTGAGGTTACCTTGGTGGATCGATGGATCGGCAGGATAGTTCAAAAAGTGGAGGACCTTGGCTTGCTTGAAACGACAGTGGTCTTGCTTACCGCCGATCACGGATTCTTGATAGGTGAGCACGGTTTCATCGGAAAATCCCTTATCAATTACTCGGGTACCATGAGATACCTGCCCCTGTTCGAGGAGATCAATCACGTGCCGTTCATCGTTTACCATCCAGATGCCACTCCTGGCAGGCGGCAAGCGATGGTTCAACCGCCCGACATCTTCCCAACATTTCTTGATATCGAGGGAAAGGTTACCTTACCAAGTGATGGTGAATCATTCAAGGATATCCTGCTTGGGGAACGAGATCACCATCGGAATTTCACCATGAGCTTTCCTTACTTGAAGGGAAGCGGCATTCCCATTACCATCGTGAAAGATGGATGGGCTGCATTCGTGTTCTCCAGTGATAGTCCGAAGAATGAATTAATTGATAAAGCAGTTGACGGGTATGAGAAGAAATTGGAGCCGTGGGAGAACGCCGGTCAGGATCAATTGTACAATCTCAACCAAGATCCACGCCAACAACGTGATATTGCAGGTGATCATCCCGATTTACTGAAAGAGTTTCGTGAAACCGTGGTACAATTCTTGGAACGATTGGATACCGAGGAAGACTTGATAGCAGGCTGGCGGGACAAGAGTTGATCTTGGTGGACGTGACTTCCATCATTACCAGGCTCGAGACTCTCTCGGATCCATCATCGGTGAAGTCCATGAAGCGAGTCGGGATCACTCCCGTGAAATCTTTCGGGGTGAGAATTCCCGATCTACGCGCTCTTGCAAAGGAAATTGGAAAAAATCACGATCTTGCACTAAAACTCTGGCAGGTTGATTATCGAGAGACTCGTATCCTTGCATCCATGATAGACGATCTGGAAAGGGTGGACGATGCCCAGATGGAACACTGGGTCGATGATTTCACCTATTGGGAGATCTGTGATCAGGTAATTATGAATCTCTTTGGGAGGCATCCAATCGCCTGGAAAAAGGCTCTCGAGTGGAGCAAGCGGGAAAAAGAATACACCAAGCGAGCGGGATATGTGATCATGGCTCGCCTTGCAGTAACCGAGAAGGGAGCACCTGATGTTAAGTTTGAAGATTTTTACCATTCCATTGTGGTTGGTGCACGCGATGAACGATCCATGGTGAAGAAGGCGGTGAGTTGGGCATTGCGACAAATCGGGAAGCGCAATCGAGCATTAAACCTCAGTGCAATAAAAGTTGCCAAGAGTATTCTCGAAAGCGAGGATGATAACGCACTATGGGTTGCCAAGGATGTGTTAAAGGAGCTGCAGAGCCAGAAGATACAAGAACGTCTTCAATCCAAGACATGACCTTGCTGCCATATTCCTGCATTTGAATATTATTGGAAGCCATGGGTTTGTTTTTATTCAAGCATCCCATGTCTACCGTGAGCAAACGTGAGCAAAGAAAGCTACCATGCAGGTTTCTCAACGGTTGATATCACCCCCCCGCTCGATCTAGACGTTCGCCTTGGTGGATATTTGCGCATTCATAAGGTTGCTACCAAGGTGTTATATCCATTATTCGCAAGATCTGTTTGCTTTCGGCATCCACGAATGCCCGAGAAGAGTTTATTGTTCATGGCGTGCGATCTAGTGGGATTCCAATATCGATTGGGAAAATTGGTGAGGAAGCTAATATCACGAGGGACAGGCATCCCAGTGTCAAGAATCGTGCTTCATTTCACCCACAGCCATTCAACCCCAGACACGATAGGGATCTTCCCCAACAGGATTTCCAATCTACTCACCTTTGACGTGCAATATCCCGTGATCACGCATGTCATGCAAAAGATGATCCAATCAGGGGTGGAAGCATTCGAGAACGCAACCGTGGAAGCCTGTATTGGATATGGGACCACAACCAAGGTAGAGCCAAATTTGGCGATAATGAGACGACCACCCTATACTAAAATACATGATCCAATCCGGTTCGTGAAAATTGCAGACCCTGCTGGCAAGCTAAGAGGCCTCATTGTAAATTACCAGGCACATCCAACTCAACTGCCGCAAAGTAATGCAAACATCCATCCCGAATATCCCGGCATGATTTGCAGGGGTTTACTCGAACAAATGGATGGCTTGGAATTTGCATGCTATTTCAACGGGGCGGCGGGAGATGTGACCATCCACGGTTACAAGGGATATGCCGTCAAGCGAAAATGGGAGGGATTATCCCACGAGAAGGCGATGGAACACGCCATTCAAGTTATCGAGGATTTAGGGGATGTATTCGTTCAATATGTAATGGATTCTGTGGATGGTGTTCCAACCACACCCCTTGCAAGTATTTCAGGTTGCCGCCGATTCATCTTCCCCCGCGTTGGGAGAATCAAGTCAATCTGGAACAGGTTGCCTTTCTACAAGACCTTAAACCAAAAAATGAAACTCCTGTTAGGTGAGCTCAAGAATGCCCTGCGCATCAGCATGTTCCATGACCTGTACAGGTTCGTGAATGGCAGGCCCCTTCCCATGCTAAACATTGTGAAGAATGGCCGCCGAACCTACCACCAGACGGAAATCTTCGTGTATCGCCTGAACGATATTTACTGGTTTAGCAGCCCAGGGGAACCTTTCTACAAGTACCAAGAGGCTCTCTTTCGGAAAGTTCCAAGTGGCAAGAGCATTTTCAGCCAAATGAATGAGACCTGCGGGTATATATACCCGTGGAGTTTCTACGTGAAAGGAGGTTATGAAACCTTCTTTTCCTTCGACGCTCTATTTGGGAAATACATGCATGACCAGTTTGCGAACACCCTAACGAGGATACAAAGAGGATAAGGCATCAAGTTTGATCAACCTGATGACACCATATTTTTTGGGCAGTAAAGCTATTTAGGATCGCAAGAGGAACGGGTTTTATCCCCGATCATGCAAGCATGGTCCCCCTATCTGGTTTGAAACCATTATCAACACCCTCGTGATGATGCCTTCAGCCGCACACGAAAACTTCATTGATTCACATGAAACCCCGAGCCGTTATACCCACGCTATTGATCGCAACTGGCTTGTTCTTCACCATTATTTATCCATCAATCGACTTCAGGAATTCACTATTTAAAGAAGATGCCATTTTCTCCCATTTAGATTATACTTTACCTGCAATGAATGAGATCAAGATTCAGGTTGATTCAGGAAATATGAGCGGGGCAAAGCATGCATTACTAGATTACATGCAGGATCGGGTGAAATCCCCAGTACATGCGTGGAGCGGGAATACTGGATACAAGGACAAGGCGGACAAGATTATCGCTAGAGAATTCACCGTTAATGGGAGGACCCACCTGCTTGATGATTACGGCACTCGCCATGTCAACGGTCGCCAGGTGCTTGACATGAATTTTCACCTGAATCCAGATGACGATTTCGAGTGGATTTGGCAATTGAACAGGGGAGGTTGGATTAAAGATCTTGCCGTGGCTGCGAGAGGATTTTATGATATTAATGATAATGCGACGGGGGATTATTACACTGCTGCTCTCGTGGATCTCTACACCATTTTCTTGGAGGACGAACCAGTTGGTTCCGGATATAGCTGGAGAACCATCGATTCCGCAATACGGGTCAAAAACATTATTCGTGGATTCGACTTGATCAAGAATTCTAGCATGTTTACCCCGGAGTTTTGCTACAAGTACCTGGAGAGCCTTCTAGATCATGGTCGGTTTCTCAATCTCTTTCACAAGATACGGACGAACTGGGGTTTCATTGAGATGAACCACTTGCTGGATATCTGCGCCTATTTTCCCGAATGCACCCTTGTTAACAGGTGGCTCGAGGAGTGCTGGTCTACCCTTGATAAATTGGTATCCATCTCCATTTATAATGATGGCGGGACCAGTGAGCAATCAATAGAATATCATATCGTCATGATCGGGCAAGTGCTCGACGCAATAGAATATTCCATTAATTATGATTTCATTACTGCCCCGGAACATTTCTTCGCTGTTGCCGAAAAAATGGCAGTTTTCCTCTTGCATAACACGATGCCTGATGGTTACGTGGCAACGTATGGTCATGCCGATGTTCGAAGACCAAGTGGGCGACTGGGAAAAGCATCACAATTATTGATCAATAACACGGAGATTCAATACTTTGATCATAATGGGAATATACGCCCGAATGCCACGCCACCACGCCTGAATGTTGCATTTCCAGATTCAGGGATATTCTTGAGCAGGACCGCGTGGAATGACGAAAATGCACTTTTCTCCTATTTCGATGGCGGCCCTTTCGGGAAAGGATACCATCAAAATAACGACCTGCTTAATGTCATGCTGTACGGTTTTGGTAGGAGACTCGTCATTGATCCCGGCAGGTACACATACACCTCGGATCCAGTATCAGGGTACTTGCGCACTGCACATGCGCACAACACGTGGACCATTGATGGAAAGGATCTGTTCATGGTTGATGCTGCCGGTCACCAATGGGCAGGTGGTTTGCTTGGAACCGTTGCACGCTCATGGCACGGTTCCTTTGGCGCAAGGGCTGAGCGAGAAATCGTCCAAGTGAATTTTCGTACAAATTCTTCGGACATTAACTCCACGACCTCTAACGCCTTGGATCAAGCCCGGTACTGGTTGATATCAGATTTTTGGCATGGCGGCCCTGATCATAATCTCGCTCTTCACTGGCAATTACTCGAGCACGACCCGGTGTTGATAGATAATGCATCCAATGTAATTTCGAACCCGGAAACCGGTGGCATCCATTGCATGAAAACGAATTTCCCGCAAGGTAACGTGGCACTTTATGGTTTTGGCCCATGGGAGGATGTCCAGAACATCACCGCTGGCGATAAAAGTGTGCATGGGCAACCCTATGGATACTGGAGTCCAGATTACAACCAACTCGAAAACGCAACCACGTATCGGTATCTCGGTACAACAGGTGGAGATGATAGCTGGTTCACCGTGGCGTATCCATACAACACCTCAGTTAACATTTCCGTGAATTCAATTCCATACACGATTGAAGGTAATTTATGCGAGTTTGGTGGTGTGAGCAATCCTGCCAACGTATTAGTTGTGAATCACCAGGATGGCTCGAAAGATCTCCACGTGTCCCGCCGGCTCGGTCTCGTGGAAAGCATACCCATAGTGCTTGAATTGAACGGCATATCATTTCAAATAACCGGGAACCATGCCAGCATGCATTTCCAGCCAAGTGAGACCGTTCCAAGCCAGATACTAGCAAGAGATGTTTCTTCATTGTCTATGAATGGAACGATCATCTTGGATGCATCCGGGTCGACGGTATCGGTTCATGACGAGTTCTTAGATCACGTGACCATGGGATTGCGCACCCATGACGGCATGGTACCCGTGATGGTGAACGGGAGTCCAGCAGCCCCATCACGCTATAAACAAAATGGAAATACTCTTGAAATCAACTTGCTGTGAGGAATTGTTCATGGGAAAAACACGCGTGTCTTGGAAAGATGCAGGAAAATACTTGAGTTGGCTTGTGGAACCGGGATATTTCTTTAAAATTTCATTCAAGATGTTCTCCAAAGCAAAAATAGTCGCGAGGGTGGGTATCTGGCTGCTATCCTGCCTCTTACCATTAGTTACCATCCTATCCATTACTTTCTTTTGGTTAAAAAATCCCATTTCCGATATCTTGGCGAGATGGGTCCCCGGGAACTTGGAAGGTTTGGTGTATTTCTGCTTTTTTGGGTTGTTACTGTTGGTTCGTTCCGGATTCATCTTGGCAGTAATTCCCACAAGGCGTTTCTTGGATAATCAAGGCATGAAAGTCAAGAGAAAGATTAGAAAATTTTCACTTCTCAATCTAACACGGCAGAATTTCTGTTTCATTCCAGGTGCATTGATCTCATCGCTGGTGGCACTATCATTTACTCCGTTCCAGATGAATGTCATCCACTATGGCATCTATCTCACGGTGGTATTTTGGATGTATTTCGTGTGGAATGCTTGGATTACCGTGTCATCCATGAGTGCAATTCCCGTCATTGCAGAGCATGCAAGGGATTTCAGCGGATTAACCATGCGCCAGCATTCTGGCAGGCGAGTATTACTTGCCATTACTATTGCCTTTATTGGTTTAGACTTGGGGTTATTAATCGCGTTCCCGCTTCTCGTGGGTGGACAATGGATGCCATTGTTCTTCAAGGTGGCTTATTTTCTCATGCATGGTAACTGAAACACCCGTTTCTTTTTTCCCTGTCCTTAACAAGCTTGAATGGTAACCAGAAAGGATTATACATTCTCATGCATCTTTTATAATAGGTGGAAAGTCATGGTAACAAGGGAAGGATTGCAAGAAGTGCTGGATATCGGAAATGTTAACATCGGGGGAGAATCAGGCATCAATCCCACATGTATGGTGGGGAGCATGTTCCACCGGGGTGATAAAGCGGTAACGGATCACAAGCGCGGCACCTTTGTGAAGGATAAAGTTTTGGATGTTCTTGGAATCATGGAAAAGGCGTCTAGGGAAACTTGCATTCCCTTCATCGTGGACGTGGTGGGAAATTCCCCGGAAAACCTCGTGAAATATTGCACATTCATTGCAGAACACACGGAGAATAAACATCAACCATTCTTGATGGATGGATTGAACGACACGGTGCGGATTCCTGCAGTCAAGGCCTTGGCCCAACAGGGACTTGGAGACCGATTGATATACAACAGCATCGAACCCAAGATTTCTGATGATTCATTGGAGACATTGGCAGATTGCAAGGTGAAGCACGCTGTTTTGCTCGCGTTCGATTCAAGGTTCCTTCTTCCCGAACAGAAGTTCAAGCTCTTGCGGGGCTGGGGGGATCGTAAAGGGAAGATGGAAGGTTTGATTCCAAAGGCAAAACGATGCGGGATAAGGAATCTGCTTGTCGACGCTGCCGTTCTTGACATGCCCTCTATTGGTATTGCTGCAAGGATCATTCAAGACGTTAAGGAATTCCTTGGATATCCAGCAGGATGTGCCCCCTCAAACGCGATTTTCAAGTGTCAGAAATTCATGGAGTTGGGTAGAGATGCAAGGAAAAGTAGTCTTGTTACCGCATGTGGTTTCCTCGCTTCCCAGGGCGCGGATTTCATATTATTCGGGCCGGCATCATATGCTTCCGAGGCCTTCATGGCTGTAGCACAGGTTGATGCGTTTATCGCTTATGCTAAACGCAGGATCGAGAGGTTGAAGTTTGATGCAGGAACTCATCCCCTTTCCCGGGTGTTTTAACACCACGCCCTAGCTTGGTTGACTTAATGATCTGGCCTGTATCTAAGGTATCTCGGAATCCTTGTCCCACACTCCGGGCAAAATATGCTGCCTTCCTCTATTAATTTCTTGCATTCTGGACAGAAGATTTGTCCCTCGGGTGCCCTGGATTGGTCCACGTAGGTCATGGTGGAAGTATCATCTTCATCAAGATCGGGGAAGGCACTCGATCCCATTCCTGGTGATGCGGGTGAAGTGGATGCGCTTGAAGATCCTAAAGATATGCTTCCTGGACCCGCCAAGCTAGATACCGAGCTCGAGTCCTTGTATTTAACGATGATTACGATGGAAAAGAGTACGGTGACGGCAATGAGAACCAAGACGATTACCAAACTTGATCCGACCCAGATCTCGTGAACGAGAGTGGCGTTATCACTACCAACAGTGAAAGTAAAGGAGATTTGCTTGTATCCCGGCGTGGCAAGTAATGCCGGGCTTGCGGTGATATTCAATTGGTTGATGCCCGCTACCACCGGAAACGTGGTAAACTCGGGATCGAACCCATCACTGAAAACGGTGAGTTCAATGGTTTCACTCACATTTGAATCGATGTTGAACATGAAAAGGACTGGCCCTAGCCAAGTAAAGTTTGGTGCAGAGAAATTCACGATAGTAATATCTGCATTTAATTGCTGTGGTGCTTGTGACCTATTCAAGTGTCCAAGTGAGGTTTCTTCTTCAAGTGGGTGGAAGAATCCCACGCATGCAGCAAGTGGTATAAATATCAAGAATGCAAGGAGCGCAACAGCATGTAAGTGGCAAAGGCTAGTTCTTTCAACTTTTTCCATTGGCATCGGGTAAGGTAATCTCTAGTAGAATCATCATGATGAATGAATATAAAATTGGTCGTTTCGCTCTCGAAGATTCAAATTGTTTCCAGCCTCAAATGCTAGTGACACTAACATGGACATGGAAGACTTGCTTCGCGACTTAAGATCCGACGAGAGATTTGCACGGAAATTCCTGCTCAATTCGGTGCTTGGATTACTCCCCGCTGCAGGAGAAATAGGGGGAGAAGGGACGAATAGAATATATAAAAGCATGGGGGAGGATGCTGCTGCCATAGAAATACGAGACAAGTATATTCTGGTGTCCACGGATATGATATCTCCCTCCCTTATCAAGGAAAATCCCGAATCAGCAGGTTACAGTGCGATTTTAGTCGGAATTGATGATATATACGCCTCTGGAGGTCATCCAATTACTTGCACCATTGAAGTCCAAGCTGGTTCTTCTAGTACTATCAAACAAGTCATGCAAGGTGCTGCCAGGGCATCGAGGCATTTCGCGGTACCAATCTGCAGGGGGCACACGTCGCTGCAAGAGTCAGGTCCTGCCCTTTCATGTACCGTTATTGGTGAAATCGATAAGGAATTTTACGTCTCCGCGGGTGGTGCAGTGCCCGGTGATATCATCATTCTCATTTGGGATCCTGATGGAAGGAAAAGCAAGATTGGGCCTTATTGGGATACAGTTTCAATGAAAACGAGTAGCGAAATTCAATACCGCTTGCACACGATGATCGAGCTTGCGGGAAAAAAGCTACTACAAGCAGCAAAGGACGTGAGTAATTCAGGAGTCTTGGGAACCACCTATATGATGCTTAATTATTCTCAGGCTGGTGGAAGGATCGATATCGGAAACATCAAGCAAATCTTTTCATGCCGGTCTAAAAAAGATCTGTACTGGTGGCTTATGGCTTATCTCACCAACGCCTTCGTCGTGACCGCCAAGGCAAGTGATCTTCCTGCAATTCAAGCAGCCTGCTCGTTGCAGCAGTTGAAGGCAAATCAAATTGGCACCGTGAACGAAGGAAGCATCCTTTTTCTAGAATACGATGGTCAATCTCATCCTTTCCTTGATTGGACAAAGCAGCCAGTCCTTCCCGACCGCACATGATTTCATTATATTTTTGTTGGATCGAAAATAGAAGAACCCCACCGGGATGGGACTAAACGTTGAGTTTGCACACTCGCATCTGATATACATTCACGTGTATGCACGCCTACCCATCAATAGTCTTGATGAAGATGCATAAATTATGAATAATACCGGTGATGCACTAAGGATTTAATAGCCCATGAGCGCAAAACCGTTAGTGTATCCCACTATTCAGGCTGCTCAAGGCCTGAGCAACCCATCCCGGCTTACATGAATAATAAGTGATAATGATGAACCTCGGAGATGCTTTTACGAGAAGAAAGCAAATTAACTCAGAAATCCAAACGTGGCTTAACAGGTTACAATTAGCAGGAAGGGATTCGGAACAATTCAAGACGAATGCCATTGAAGGTGAAGAAAAGTTCAAACCTGTTCCCGGAAGTTACAGGAAATTCACGAGAAATTACACAATAGAGGAATGCATGGAAAAATTGGAAGATCTCATGGCAAGTGATCGCAAGTTGGCATTGAGAATATCCATGACGAACCATGTTGCCAGGGCTACCTTGCTTGATCTCGATGGCACGGAAATGGAATACAGTATCCCCGAGTTACTAGTCCTGAAGAATGAAATCGC
>WJJB01000284.1 GCA_014729935.1 Candidatus Bathyarchaeota archaeon
AGAGAAAATGAACTAATCAACTCGATCAATTCCATTAGTGGAGCGTCTAAATACCGAGATCTTCTTCCTCCCCATCACCATATTTTTCCTCTGGGAAAATTCTTCCTCCCAGGTTTTCTATTAATTCTTTCACCTTTTTCGCAACAACGGTTACCTTTTTCTCAACATCCTCGCCCCCGTAGCCGGTAACATGAATCAACACGTAATAATCCTTCCCCCGCTTTTTCGCATGGCTCTTGATCCAAATTCGGTTATCGGTTTCTTTCATTATGGAAATAATTCCATCAGCCATGGACGATTCGCCTACATCCTCCACGATGAATGCATGCTGATGAAATCTGATGTCACTGAACTCCCGTTCAAGCATTGGGGCTATTTCTCCCTTGAAAATAGCTTGCAACTCACGCGGAACACCAGGTAGGATGAATATCATGGTGTTTTTCTCTTGTATATACACGCCTGGAGCGGCTCCAGCACCATTCTTCAACGGAGTGGTATTTGAAGGAAGGAGTGCCATTTTCTTCCTTGCTGTATTAAGCCCGGCGTTCTTCATGCGACCCTTTCGCACGCCTTCCCTGTATCTTTCATGTAACCATCCCAAGGCAACCTCGTTTAATTCAAGCTCCCGGTCCAAGCTCTCGGCAACAGCTTCCATCGTGAGGTCATCATACGTGGGACCCAATCCACCTGAAATAAACAGGAGATTGGGCTTCCGTTTCAGGATTTGCTGAAGGATGCTGGCGATCTCATCCACATCATCCCGCACGATGGTGATGCGAGTCACGGAAATTCCAAAGGATGATACATGTTTGCCTAACCAGAATCCATTAAGATCGCGGGTTTTTCCAATGAGTAACTCGTTTCCAACAAGTAAAATCTCGCATTTACGAGTCAATTGCAACTCTTGGGTGAAGCGCATTCAATCACCACATGTAGATATTTCATGAAACATGACACCTTCACGAGAAGAAAAAGCACGTGATCCGATTAAAAGTTGGCATGCATCACCTTTGTCGATGCGCTGCAACAACCCTGAAATGGTAACCACGTCACCCTTTCTGAATAGCCGGATGTACCTTGTATCATACACCAAGATACGACACACGTTGCACCATTCATCCACGGATTCAACTAGCAATAGAGCGGGATAAAAGATCGAATAAGTATCATCGATGATTCGAACCTTATAGCTCCCGAAACCGATTTCTCGGAAAAACTCCTCCCCGTAAGTCAACGGGAACTCATTTTCCCGCAGGCACCACCGAAGCTGGATGCCTGGAGCGAAATCTTTCATGAATAGTTTGGGTTTCCGGTTCAATCTAATGTCTCCACCTGCAGGAACCGTGATCTTGCCAAAATCATTGAATGATTTCTGCTTGACGGATATGGTCCCAGAAAGCTCCTGATTTCCGGCGTGGAGTAACTCCCTGAATACTTGATTGCAGCAATCACGGCCGTACACGTTCAAGTTGATGTCGGACCGGGATGAATGCCCCCTCCACAGGATCGAACCGGTAATCCCGATGTTTTCCAGGGATCCCTGAAACCCATTCACCGTTTTGACCAGTGTATTCACGATGGAAACAACCTTGCGTTCAACAGGATCTTGATATGATGGGTCCTTTTCAAGAAGTTCCATCATGCGCTTTTCTGGTATCAGGTGCTTGGTGATGACTTGGCGTGGCACTTCTAAAAAACTTGCATCAAAGACTTCATCATGCACCATCCAACTCTTGAATCTTGAATCATCCTGCTTGATGCCTAATTCGTCGCTCCCTTTCACTGCATCCATGCCTTGATGCCAATATGAACGTAGATACCGTTTTCCCGTTTCCCGGTGCACCCAAGTTCCTCGTGAATCGGGCACGTATTTCAAGAGAGAGATTATCTTTGCCGGCGGTTGGAAATGGCCGAGCACGAAATAAATACGACCTCTCTCATCCAAGAATAAATCATGGTCCAAGAAGGAGTAATCTCTACTGTTAGATGCCATCCTTACCCGCCTGCTTATCCAAGTGTATTTCAACCGCCCGGGGGGTTCCCCTCCAATAATGCATTAGTCTCTGCCACCTCGCATCGGAAAGGATGGATCCAATCGCCCGTGTCGTGTTTATCTCACCCATGGTCACATCAATCATGAACGGTTTACCATCAATGATATAACCGACGTGGGCATGATTTATCCGCACTTGGTTTGCGTAATCAGCCTCGACGATCCCCGATGGAATGTTGATCGAACGTAACATGCCCACTATCAAGTTCGATAGCTCCCCGCAACAACCATTTCCCGCGTTTATCACTTCGATTGCGGTCCTGTACTTTCGACCACGGGGATATGAATACTTGAAGTTTTCCAAGATCCATTGCCTAATATTTTCCACCGCCTTGCCTGCATCTCCAGGAACTGAAAGCTTGACAGCGATTTGTTTTACTCCATCATTAATTATAAAGGGAAACACTTCATTCGTGTTGTATATCGTTTCCCGTTTCAACTCCCTCTCGGGCATCTGCCAGATGTCCTGCGCGTGCTTGACGAGTTCGACGAAAGACTGCACGTTCACCACGGTCGATTTAACCAGTTCCTTCTTGCACCACGAGAAGAAAAAGTCATCATACTTCTCTAGATTGATCGGTGAACTTGCCCATAAAATGAATAGATCGTATTTTCGTTCCAAGTTCTTCAAACCTTGAATGGTCTTTCGCTGGATCTCATCATCACGATCCACTCGGAAGTATCCTTCCATGGGGCAACCATCCATGAAGATGAAGACATGCTTGCGCTGGTAGTGATTTCCCGGATCCTTCACCTTGCCCAGCACTTCATCCAGGCGAGTACCGCCAGCAGGGGGAATGTCAAGCAATTCCTCAATCACGGATCGTTGCGTGCTCCTAGAATATTTGAAGAGGCGACCATGATGTTGGCTATCATCATCAGAAAAGAGTAATAGATCCACCGCGCCTCCCAGCTCGAGCATTACTTCTGCCACCCCCAGGGCAGCTAGTAACAGGGCGTGCTTGATCATGACCCGCGTTCCTTCATGGCTCATGACATGCTCGCCAGTCGAACCGGAAATATCAACAAGGATGGTGCAGGCTTGTTGGACTTTCCTATCCAGCAAGTCATAATAAAACATGCGTGGTTGCCCTGATGCGATGGTGGGAATAACCCGCCTGAGGGCCATTGGGCCCGAGCGCCGTGACGTGATCTTGAAAGATGGTTTTCCCTTGACCTTTTTCTGGAGCTCCTTGTTGAGTATCAACGCAATGGAACGAATGGTAACCATAAAAGCGGGCACGTCCTTCCTTGCCATGAGCGTGTACATGTCCTTTAAAACATCATGATGGCGTGCATCATCGAATTCTTCCACTGCCAAGCGCATTTTCTCGCCGGGATTCAATTCAACCACATCATCCCCCTTGAAGATATCATGAGCATCCTTCCCGGGTTTATCAGTCTCTCGCTTTCCCTTGATGATCTCCTTATGTCGGCGGGGCGTGGAAATACGCCTGGGGCGGGGTTTCGGGGCACTTGAATAAGATGTTGATGGCTTGGCGGGTGGTGTTTTATTAACCTGGTATACGATGTCAACTTGTCTTGCACGGGGCTTCACGGTCTTGCGCCTACCATTATACACGACCGTCACGGTTATCTCATCGAGATCATAGGTGAAGGCAGACCGAAAGGTGGTCACTGCACCGGATTGCTTGTATACTTGAGACCCCATTTGCACGGTAACCAACGCGTGCAACCCATAACCATCCTGATCTCGAACGCGCACGACGATACTAAAGGGTGGTTCTTTCTCGGGTTGAACGCCATAACTCTCGTGGGAATACATCTCGATTCACCCGATTCCTTCAAGAACGGCGTTCACGAGCGAGTTAAAGTATTCCCGTTCCTCGGGAATTTGATTTATGAATACCGAGTAACAATTGGCATCAACGGCTCGCTTGAATGCCTTTTTCTTATCTTTCAACAATGACAAGTACTTGAGGAATTGATGACCGAATCGATCGACGACCCGCATGCTAATGGCATTGAGCTGGATTTCTCCCAACTTCCGCTCGCTTTCAGGGATGTAATGATATTGCTTGCCGAGAGGGCACACTTGCATGGTCTTCCGACGCAACGTCACGAAGGATTCCACCACGTTTGGATGATCGGGAAGGATCTTTGAAAGCACCAACCTGGCCACATCATCATTCGCGTAGGGAATCTCCAAGGTCATTAACCTATTCTCCAATGCTGATGGAAATGAGAAGGTCCCCAGATCCACTGGATTCATGATGAAGATGATTTTCCAATCCTTCGGGGCTTGAATGAGCTGGTTCCCTGGCATCATGATCTTCCTGTCCCCTGCAAGAGCAGTGAGAGCCTTCCCGCCATATATTCGCTCGGGTGCTCTATTTGCCTCATCAAGAATGGGGAAGGTTCGATGTACCAAGCTCTGGCATACCACCCCGAGATTGTACGTTGGCTGGTCCTTGTCGGCTAGTGCTTTTGGATTCACACCGAAGAACAAGTCTTCCTCCATGGTACTCTCGCTCACCGCGTAAAATGCCTTGGTTCCCCCGATGCACAATGAATTAACCACTGCAAAAGCGAATTGGGATTTTCCTTCACCGCTTGGACCCAGAAGCTTGATTCCGATGGTTTCTTCAGAATGCAATGCAACCACGAAGTTTTCCAGTAACTCATGGAGATGCTTGCCATGCAAGCCCACCTTCCGTAATTCCTTTTCTAGGGTGGACAAGACCAAGTTGATATCGACGTCGAGCACGGACTTGTTGTGAAGGTTCGTGATACGGGATGATACTAGCTTATCCAACCCGAGCTCATCGAGGAAATCGATGGCTGGTTTCTTGGAAGTATCATCCTTATCCTTTTTCGTGAGAGGGGGCTTCACAACCGCCCGGGGAGTGAGTTCAACGAGTTCACCTCGTTCCTTTACCACTTCTCGTATCTTGTCCTTGAAAAAGTGAAAGGCGGTTGCAGGATCGCAATGCAGGAAGACCGGAGGGATGATGCGAATCTCTGTTGCCTTGGTGATGGCGAGATTATCCCTGGAATACACGATTGCTTGGCCACGCTTGAGATTCCCGAGAAAATTCTTGACTTCCTTATCCGGCTTGATTCTCTTGACATCCCGAGGTGACAGTTCAAAGTAGATTTTCGTTTGCGCGTTCTGCTCCACCACCGCATTCAAATCGGAGACCAGCTGGGTGGCAACGAGTAACGATATACCATATTTCCTGCCTTCCTTCGCTATCTTGTTAAATTCCTTCTCAATGAACTTGAAAAAGTCCTTGGAGAGATGCGAAATGCGCGATCTGGAGGGCAGTAACTCGTGCGCCTCGTCGATGATGATGAGATTGTTCATCCCCTCCTCCATCAGGATACCATCGGCATCCATGCCTTCATCATCATTGCTACCAGTGGCAGGACGTGGTTCCCTTGACATGATAGCGGGGGGTTCTGGGACATCAGGAATGTTTCCATTGCCATCGCGTGGTGAATCAATCTCCTGATCCTTTCCTTTCATGTCATCATGATTGTTCCCATCTTCGAGATCCGTGCTCCCGGTGTCCGTATCGCTCTCTTGGTCTTTCCTACCTCCGTGAACGCCATTATCCAACCGTAAATCTCCTAGTTCAAGCACCTTCTTCTCGTATATATCTTTCAAGATACCCATGAGAAAGATGGAACGGAGGACGGAGTAACCCTCGATGTTGGGAAAGTAAATGAATACCAGTTTCTTCTTGAGCATCTCCACGGTATTGATTTCCTCCACCGTGTCAAATACTTGAAGTTTCCTGAATTTCGAGAGTTCCCTGATCATGGCATCCCCGGTTGATCCCGCTGCTTCCACGAACTCATTTGAATTAGGCAGGAACCACTGGTAATTCCCTTTCTTGGTGATATTGCGATTATTTAGTACCCACTGGTAAAATGTTTCGAAGTGGAACGATTCCACGCGCTCCATGAACATGGAAAATAGCGCTACGAGCGTGGTCCTTCCCTTATCGGTGAGATATGGCACGAAATTGGCAAGTTCCTCGCCAGAAGTCACGTGGTAGGATCGGAAACCAAAATTCCTCCATTTAAACATCCGGAGAAATCCCTTCACCTTCACGTAATATGGTTTGAGAAACATGACCTCATCTTCAGGGAGGAGGGATTCCAATCCTTCATATTCCAAATCCATCTCCTCGTACCCGTGCTTGAACTTCTCGGGTATGATTTCCTCCAGCATGGGTTTCATCATCTGGACGAGATCCCCCTGCAAGTCAAAAACGATGGAATTCACGGGTGGAACGAACTGGCGCTTTGCCAGCTGGTAGATGATATTTTTTAGCAAGATGGTCTTTCCTTGTCCTGTTAGCCCGCCTATATACATGTGGGTCTTGAGTAGATCGGGATCGAGCTTGTAATACAAGAAATCCTCTTGGGTTTGGATCATGTCTCCATTGTACGAGCACACGCCGAGCTTCAATCCTTTCTTAGGGATACCGTAGATGATCTCGATTTCCCTGGGTGTAGCAGTGAAGACAAATGAATCCTCGGAGATGAGCGTATCGATATTCTTGCGAATGGCAAGATTGGATTCGTGCTTGGAAAGTAACCTGATACCAAAGATGAAATCGGATTCGGGATCATCGGGGCTCTTCCTCTCCGATTTCTTGCGGGGAATGACCTTGAGCTCCTCTATGATTCCAGAGTATATCTCGTCGTGTTTCTTGTCATATATCAGCACGATCTCGTTCACCCGTGGACGGAGGGTATTATCCCGGCTTTTCAAGGCATTGCAAAAGCCAATATTGAGAATCGGCGTCGTGACCGTTCCAATGGGTTCCCGATTCACGAAAATACTACGTTTCTTGTCATGCTTTTCCTCATTCATCCATTCCTTGAGCTTCCTCAACTGATCTAGCATCATCTCTCGTAGATCATACAACTGCTCATCAATTCCACCCCGTTGCACGCTTTCACCATTCATGCCATTTGTCACCGGTGGTCACCAAGATCGTGATTGCACTCTAGTACAAGAAGAAAACAATCTTACTTAAGATTCCCCGGACGACTTGATCATCCTTCCTTGTATTTCTCAATGGCAAGGTGCAAGGTCCTTCGGGCAAGCTCTGGACAGTGGTGATGGCTCTCTGGGAGCCTACCAAGCGCCCCGAGAATGTCGGAGCTTTCAATGTTCATGACTTCATCAACCGTTTTCCCGAGTGCCAAAAGCGTGGCTTGAGAGCCGGAGGCAATGCTAGGCGCGCACCCGTTGGTCATGAACGAAATCTTGGTTATCACGCCATCATCAATCATCAAGTAAAACTCCATGGTATCACCGCAAGGACCGGTGTACCGTGCGTGGACATTCGCGTCCTCCATGCGGCCCCAGTTCTCGGGATTGGATCCCAGCTTTACAACTCGATCCGAAAAATCGCGCCTTGTTTCCAAGTCAATCTCCTTCTGGAGGGCATCCACGAACCTGTCGAAATCATCCATGCTTGATCAGGATCACGGAAGCAAGGATTCAATATTAATCTGATAATGCCCACCCGTTTACCACTACACTCCACTCCAAGCGTGAGCGATTATTAACCATACATACCATATATGAATACCGAAAACCGCGGGGGCTAGCATGTCACGGATCAAGCAATGGATCGCCAAGAAAAAGAAGGCGGCTTTTGACGAGTTTGACTTGGATGATGAATACCCGGAGTTCAAGGGATGGGAAGCCATTGGCTTCCACCGATCCTTGGGGCGTGAGTTGTGGCAGATCATCATCGAGCAACTGAATAATATCTTGTACGGCATCCTGATGGTGTACTTGATCCCCATCATCCAGCCGTTCCCCATGATCCAAGGAATCAATAGCCTCGCGGGAAGCCTGTATTATACTATTTTCGTTATTTTCGATACGGGAACTAATTTCGGTATCAACCGATTCATCGCAGAATATCGCATCAAGGACCCCAGGCGCATGTTGCAGTATGTGGGCTTTTACATCCGCTATCAGATGATAACGGGAGTCATCCAAGTTACCGTAATGTCATGGTATACATTCGGAATTCTGGTCCATGGGCAATATGCATACTTGACGTGGATGTTGCTCTTGGTGCTGCAGCGGCAATGGCCGGGCATGCTTGGAATTTTCAAGACGGTCCTGCAGGGGTTGCAGCATTACGCTAAGGTTGAAATTTTCAACCTACTGCAATCGCAATTGGTGGAACGATTCACTCTCGTTGGATTCGTGCTCGTGGGGCGCTGGTGGGGGGCAAATAATCCTGCCATAGGCATCATTGTTGGCATATGCGTGTTCACGCAACTTGGAAGCTATATTGATGACGTGATTTTCGGGTTCATCGCTGGATATTTCACGAATAAAATCCTGAAACAATACGTTAATCTCTCCCTAAGAGATGTCTTCCGGACAAAGGTTTCAAGGGACGTGCTCAAGGAAATGCTAGTTTACGGCGTGCAGGGGTCGCTTCTTCCCATCATGCAGAGCTCTATCGGCACGCTCACGGTCGTATGGTACTCGCAGGAAATTCCCGGTTACCTATCATGGTCCGCCTTGATCGGCTGGGGGGCGACATTCTCGAATGTCATCGGGAATATTAAGGATTTTGCCCTGCTGACCGCCGTTGCTGAAGCATATCCCAACGGGAAGCAAGAACTGGTGGAATTCTACGTGAGCTATACCCTCCGCTGGCGGTACTTTTTCTACATACTCATTGCCCTCATTATGCTATCCATCATTCCCTATTTCGTGTACATCATTGAAAACACCGGGGGGTTGCAATTCTACTCCGGCGCGACAGTGTTCTTCATTCCCATGCTGTTTAAACGCATTTTCGACCCCATCATCGACCTACCAGGATCCATCATGGTTGGCGTCGAGAAGATCACCCAATACAATATCATAAGGGTAATAGAGGAGGTATTGAAGTTACTTTTTGCATATTTGTTCGTATTCGTGTTCCGGCTTCAAGATGCTTGGGGGCTCGTGGGATTGGTGATCATCATCGGCTATCGGGATTTCGTGGCAACCATCATCAAGACCACCATCTGCTTGGTGTACATCCAACGAAAGATCGTGCACATCAAGGTATATTTTCGGTCGACATTCCTCTCGCCATTTATCTCGGCGTTGCCAGTGGTCGGCTTGACTCAGGCATTTTACAACGTTGGATTCGTGCCACTGATCACCACCGTGGGATTCGAAATCGCCATCACTATCTCCATCCTTCTCGCCTTGGTCGCGTTAACGATGGTGTACTTCCCACTCAACGTGCTCGTGGGGGGGTGGGATGATTACATGCTACATGTGTTTAGGAAGGCTGTGAAACTGTCAGGCCCCTCCTGGCCTATATTCTTCGGCGTGTATAAGATCATGGAGAAGACGAAGATCCTGGCGCAGAAGATCGGCACCTGGGACCGTGATGGTTGGACCATCCCGCACGAGAAGGCACACGAGCAAATTATTGAATTAATGGATTTAAAGCGCAAGACCTTGCAGGAAACGAAGTAATGGCAAGAAACCGATTCCAAGCCACCGTTCTCGGCATTCCTGCAAGCTTTGCTCGACCTTCGACTTCAAGCAAAACGCGCTACAACTCTCAGATCTCGAATTGACATGCGCCGATTGTGGGAAGAGACACGTCTCGCAAGGGAGAATGGCGTTATAATTCTCAATTCATCCGTAAACCCCCGAGGAAACCACGTCCTTTAGTTTAGTAGGGAGGGGTAGTTTACCTACCGTCTGAACCGCACGAAGGCATGCTCATGGAAACCGTGGAAAACCTTAGGTATATAGATTATTTATTTCATCTCCAAAATTTTTTTCACGCATGCATTGTTAAACACTCTGAACATTTCTCTTCAACTTGCTCAACGAAATGAATAATCGGGAAAGTGTGAATAAAACATGGCAGAAAATAGCGGAAGGGCTGGAGCCGTCATTGCTGCAGTTATAATTTCGTTTGCAGTATCCTACGTGGCCTTGCCCTTCATTCCGTCGTTTCATGATCTTGTCCTTGGCGGGGATCCCCCCGCTGCTGGATCCGTTATCCAATCAGAAAGTAGATCAGGCATGGCTGGTTCGCTCTTCTTTTTCTCGGACGACGTGCCGACGATATTCGAAATATCCGATGCGACTCTTACCATCAATACGCAAGGTAATAGCTACTTGAGAATCCATTACGATGCATCTACCTTCGTGTTCACCTACACCGATATAACGGGCTATCACGAATACCGGTTCAGGTTATACGTGGACGGGAGTTTTCTCCTTGAAAAGAAAATTGGATTCTATCGCACGGACGTCGCTGGCGTCACCGAACCCACGACCACGCTCTACATGCCGTTTTCAATGTACGGCCAATCTGATGCACTAATCTCGGGAAACCATACGGTCCGTATATATGTTGATTCACTATTTGATCGGGGGCACCAATCGTACCTGGGAATCTTCCCTGGACGGACAATATGGGTGGAAGAGGTCGCATTATAAGTTCACGATTGTTTTCGACCCTCTCTTTTTTTTTTCTTGCATTGAACTATCCCACCATGAATGAATGCCAGGGACTTCTTTAATATCAACCATTCCCTTCATTCATGGCTTTCGTGAAATTCTTAAGGTGCATTAGCATTCAGGAGAGAACACTGCCGTTTCAGGAATGGTGACGTGGATTCAAGTTAATCATTTTCCAGCATGGGTGGGCTCCTGGTTCCTTTGGTGTCTCTAAATGGAGAATGACATGCAAATCGCAAAAGGAAGTGATGGAATCCCAGTTACTTCACCATCAGCAAGTTGCCACACGAATGGCACTTAACGGTGGTTCCTTTCACCGGAATGGTATCCAACGCGCTGCCGCAATGCGGGCAGATGCTAGCTCCAGCAACTACACCCGTTATCCTGCTCTGTGGAATCATGCCCGATATGAATTCATTTGTTCCCGGATCGAAATGCCCTCTTATGCTACCTTTTGCCACCAGTTTCAGCAACAGGGATTCAACCAACTTGGGCGTTCCCCCTACACGCTCCGCCAATTAGACCATAGTTATCTTGGGATATACCATCAGAATACCCTTTATCTCCTTTTTCCTGCTCTTGTTGGTTCTTTCCTGCGTTGGCGTCACGAGAAGGGCAATGATGGTACCAACAATCGCTGCAATCGGTAAAATCATTAGAATTAGAAAGCGCCACGTAAACAATAAGATCGCCACCCCGGAAAAAAACCGGTAGAAACAATCAACACGAGAATTTTCTTACTTTTTATCATTATTACCTCATACCTCATACAAGG
This sequence comes from Candidatus Bathyarchaeota archaeon, assembly GCA_014729935.1. GTDB lineage: Archaea > Asgardarchaeota > Lokiarchaeia > Sigyniarchaeales > Sigyniarchaeaceae > WJJB01. The sequence continues at coordinate 11,320 of WJJB01000284.1, forward strand.
CGTGCCATACAAGTATTACATTTGTTTTTTTGTATATTTAAGTCTCACTTCGGGTGGTGACGAACTTCCTGCAAGTGCATGAACAGGGACTGCAAGCTACACGAGGCGTTCCCCGCCGCAAACCAGATGGTCTTGACCCGTAAAAAATTCGGCCTGGACGTGTGGGCCAAGATGATCCAGCACCGGTTCAAGCACAAGATGAACTATACCCAGATAGAAATGGTGATGTGGAATGATTAGCTGGTCTCCATTTCGCAGGGGGCGATAAAAGCGATTAACGAGTTTTTCGAGGTGACCGCGAAGGCAGAGGTCGACGGAGAAATCCTGGCGCTCGTCAGGGTGACGGGGGTATCGTGCTCTCCCTCGATGGTGCCAAGCCCAGGAACGACAGGCCGGCGTTCCGGATCTTCACCGATCGCCAGACGGGGCGCATCCTGCTCAGCCGGTTCCTTGAAAAAGCAAACGCGGACGTGCTCGTGGCCATATTCGAAGAACTAGAGGATCTGTACGGGGTCCCGATCATCGCCGTGATCTCCGCCAAGCAAAAGCGCATCGTCAATGCTGTCAAGGAATTCAGTCCCGGTATCCCGCACGTGTTCTGCCAGTTCCATTTCCTCCACCACGTGCGTGAACCGGTTGCCTCGAAGGATTCCCACCTCCTCACCGTCCTCCGCAGCACCGTGAAATCGTTGAGCATCGTTGCCAACCGCCCCCAGGCCACGTCGCCCCGAGACGCGAATTTGCCGCGCGTTGGCCGCGTCTTCGCGCCGGTTACAGAGAAATTGCTTTGTACCGTGGGCACCAGGGACGACCGGCTCAAGGTGTACCCCGGCTTGGAAGCATTCGCCAACCTGGAGCATCTCCTGGGCGCCTCGAGGTTTCAAGGACCTGGACATCGATCCCGGGATTATCTTCTCGCTTGCGTTATCATCGGGGTCATTTGCTTCGGTTGCATCCTTGGATACATTCTATCGGGGTATACGGTCATTGCATCGATCACCGCGGATGTGTTTCTCACTTTCCTGTACGCAGTTTTGATAATCATCCCATCCAAGATAAAGGTGGGATTCGCATTCCTGCTTCTCTCGCTCGCATTGATTTCGGGAATCGCTGGTGGGATATCAAATGTCTCCCGGGATTTTTAAGCCAGATGTTCATATGGTCATTAATTCTTTTGGGAGCCGTTATGGGTTGGGTACCTTTATCGAACCTTCGCGATAAAGTCCACTTCATCTCCACCGGGAACGAATTCGACGGCGAAAAGAACTAGCAGTTTATTGGTAATTGCAGTATTAATTACAGCATTGGTTTAGCTTTTCAGGGTTAATGGGCAATTGAATCGGGTATACGCGCACCCTCACGGCGTGGTTTAGGCTCATTGCTGGTATGGGGCGAGCCACCTCTTAAAGCATGCCAATCCATCAAACCCTGAATGACGACTCCCGGCCCTGAAGGAGCGGGTTTTCTTTCGCAAGACGGATGAAAGAACTCACTCGAATTCTATCGTGGACGGTGGTTTGTTGGAGATATCATATACCACCCGATTAATACCGCTCACCTCGTTGATGATGCGGGTGCTGATGGTTTCCAGCAAGTCCCATGGTAACTTGGCAAAGTTGGCTGTCATTGCATCACGTGATTCAACCACGCGAATGGCACATATGTACTCGTAGGTCCTGAAATCACCCATGACCCCAACTGTTCTTGAGGGAAGAAACACGGCGAAAGCTTGCCACAAGTCATTGTACAATCCCGCATGGCGAATTTCCTCTATAAGGATCGCATCGGCTTCCCGCAAGATATCGAGATATTCTTTCTTGACCTCGCCCACGCACCGCACCGCCAATCCTGGCCCGGGAAACGGGTGGCGGTTGATGATCTCCTCCGGGATGCCCAGTTCCTTGCCAACCTGGCGGACCTCGTCCTTGTACAGGTCCTTGAGGGGTTCTATCACTTTCAATTCCATGTCTTCGGGAAGCGTGAGGTTATGGTGGGACTTTATCTTGGCTGCAGACTTGGAGGTGGCTGCCGTTTCAACCCTGTCAGGATAGATTGTACCCTGCGCGAGGAATTCCAGCTTTCCAAAATTGGATGCGAGCTCCCCTGCCTTGCGTTCGAAGACTTCAATGAATGTGTGCCCGATGATCTTGCGTTTTTCCTCCGGATCCCTGATCCCTGCAAGCTTGGTTAGAAATTCATCTTCCGCATCCACCCGGTAGAACTCTTGGTAATTCAATGTATTCCTGAAGTAATCTTCCACATCCCGTCCTTCATCCTTTCGCATCACGCCATTATCAACAAACACGCAATGGAGCTGCTCCCCGATTGCCCGTTGCATGAGCACCGATACCACGGTCGAATCCACCCCCCCGCTGAGTCCAAGCAGGACGTGCCGTTTTCCAACATCATCCTTTATCCTGGCAATGGCTTCCCTCGTCCAATCGGCAATGGACCAGTTCTTCTCGCAATTGCAAATGGAAAACACGAAGTTGGACAGGATCATCTTGCCCTTTGGCGTGTGGTTCACCTCGGGATGGAACTGCAAGCCATGTAGCAAGCCATCGGTGGACCTGTATGCAGCAATGGGACATGTTGCCGTTCTCGCAAGCACCTCGAACCCGTCGGGAAGATGGGTGACTTGATCACCGTGGGACATCCACACGGTCTCCTTTTCAGCCAACCCGTTAAAAATACCATCCTGCTTTACCACTTCTAGCGTGGTTTTCCCGTATTCCTTCACGGGATTTGCTGCCACCGTTCCACCTTCCAGCTGGGCAATTAACTGGTGGCCGTAGCATAAACCAAGCACTGGAATTTCTCGTTCCTTGCAAAAACCAAGAAGAGATTTTTCAATACGAGGTGCATCTTCCTCATACACGGACCCGGGACCCCCACTCAGGATGATACCCTTCACATCAAGATGCTTAACTTCTTGAATGGACACGTCAAACGGCCTTATTTCCGAATACACGCCCGCATCTCGAACGCGCCTACTGATGAGATGGCAATACTGCCCGCCAAAATCAAGGACGAGAATCATGTTATTATTCATGTGTGCCACACCACGAGGTTCAGCTAGCCATAATGCAACGGGTGCTTTTTACCTTGTTTTTGTTATGCAGGTAATAACAAGGTTTTTCATTTCAGGAAAATCCTATTACGAGATACACATGCTGCAACGGGAAGAGATACAAGAAATCGTGGATGGCTACTCGCCACCCGACGTGCACATCGGTATTTTCGGGAGCCATTCCGCAGAAGAGGTGGGCATGGCGGCGAAAGCTGCAGGTATGCCAACATTCATTATTTGCCAAGCAGGACGCGAGAGCCTTTACCTAGATCATAACAAGCACCTGTTCGATGGTGCTCTCGTCTTGGAGCAGTTTTCAGACCTGATGCTTGAAAAGAACTACGAGAAATTGATAGAAAAAAACGTGATATTCATCCCGAATCGCTCATTCTCGGTTTACTGCGGTTATGATGCAATCGAGAATGAGTTCAAGGTACCCATGTATGGAAACAGGTTCATTCTTCGTGCAGAAGAGCGTACCGCACCTAAAAGCCAATACTGGCTCATGGAACAAGCGGGAATGCGCATGCCCCTGCAATTCAGCAATCCAAGTGAGATCGACCGTCTCGCCATCGTGAAGGTTCAACAAAAGGATAATCCACTGGAACGGGCATTCTTTTATCCTTCATCACCCGAGGATTATCAAGCGCAGGCAAACGAGCTCATCAAGAAGGATATCATTGATGAAAATGAATTGGAAAACGCCGTCATCGAGGAATTTTGCCTGGGGCCACGGTTCAACGCTAATTTCCAAGCATATGCATTGGACGACGTATTCGGCCGCTTGGATTTCGTGGGCCTCGAAGACAGGATACAAGTGAATATATCTGGATTGCTAAACCTTCCTGCCAAGGAACAGTTAAAATTAGACGTGATCCTGAAAAATGAGGAGATAGGCCACAAGGGTGTCACCATGCGCGAGTCGAAGAAACCGTTATTGTATCACGCCGCCGATCAATTCCTCGAAATCGTGAAGAAAGAATATCCCCCAAAAATGATTGGACTCTTCTCCCTGCAGGGAGCCGTTCCTTATAATCCAAAAACTGGAAAACCGGAATTCGTGGTGTTCGATATCTCCCCTCGCATCCCTGGCTGCCCATGCGTCGGACCCACCTCCCCAGAAATGCGTCGACTCTCGCTGAAACACGGCAGGGAAATCCAATCACCACTTGATTTGTGCATCATGGAAATTCAAAGAGCTATCAAGGAAAAGCGGATCAGTGAAATCGTCACTTGAAATGCAATTCCTGCCTGAAACTTAAATTCGAACCAATTAATCCTTTGTTCCGGCGATTTCAAGGAAACCATGGTTTTCTCCGTTCCCGTCGATGCCTTGACCGACATCGACGGGGGAAATCTCCGGTTCCATTTCAATCCTTCGCATCGAGAACGTCAAATTCCCACCTTTCCTGATTAGAAACTGGTAATTGACTCATTCAAGCATTTCTTGCATGTTCGCAAGTGACTTGTAGGAAATGTTCGATTTCCTGAAGAGCACGTGCGTCTCCAGGGAAAAATATCCATTGTATCCACTTCCAGTCCATGCATCGAAGTATTCGTCATAACCAAGCAAGCCTTCCCCAACCGTGGTGAAATGCTTTACCCCAAGGGTCTTCTTGCCATCCTTGATATGCTGGTGGCCCACTCTATCCTGAATTTCGAGGTAGGTGGATGGGGGATGGATTTCATTACAGAAGAAATAATTACCAGGATCAAGAAGGAGCTGGAATGATGGATCTTGGATATCTTCAAGGATTCTCAAGGTGCTCTCCCACGTGCTTACCAGGGCCATTGCCTCGTTCTCCATGACCACGGTGATATTCTCACTTTTTGCCATGTCCACGAATGCAACTATATCATCCACCAGCTGTTGCCATTGATCTGCAGTTATCTCGGGATAATTGAACGAGAACATGAATTTCACGAAATTGACCGGCCACAAGTATCCGAATACCCGGGTCCTGTCGCATTCCAAGGTTTTACAAATTTCAAGGACACGTTCCCTCATGTCCCTGCTGCGTTGCACGTTGCGCCCGTAAGACAATGATCGTGGATCGTGCTTTGAAGTCCACGGTGCATAGCACTTGAAAAGTGGGCCAGCCACGTTGCACACCCTCATATCCTGCCCATCCAACAACTGTTTCAATTTTTCCAATTCCTCATCGGAAAAATCAATGATGTTCTTGTTCCAAACATTCCTGAGCTCGACGTGGGTGATGCCATATTGCTTGAGAGATGGCAGCACGGATTTGATATCTTGGCTAATCTCGTCGGTGATCACGCTCAGTGCTCCGGTATTAGTCATAGTGGTTTTAACCCCTTGAATTAAAAGCAAATCTCGTCGATGCGCTCGACATCGAAGGCGTCCCTGATTTCCCTGGCAATACGCCTGCCCATGCTCATCTGCTCACCCCACATGATGTAAGAATATGGTGAATGTGGGATGAAGAAATTGGTTCCCGCCACGATACGTCCCGAGAATTCAAAGGTAAATATATTCAGGTTCTTATCCACGCACATCTCGAGGCAGAAAGCACCATTCAAGCCCGGGGGTACCAACCGCTTGGTTGCATCGATGAATTGCTCCCCTTCCTTTTGGACCTTGACTGCCAATGACTCTCGCAGGACAAGCGGGTAATTTCCCACGATGGTAAAGGTTGGATCCTCGGAAAGGTACACGTTCAGGCTCGAGTCAACATCGGACTCGTATCTTCTATCCACGCCAAAAAATTCCGTCCTGTTCCTTATCACCGAGTGGAAGAATGATGGATAGATATTCGTACCCCGGATTAATTCTTGGATGATTTTTGGCCTTTCTGCTTCTCCAGGCCTTGATTCTATCTTTTCGATGAGCTCTTCCGAATCCATCGCAATGTAAAATCCCTTCCCTCCATGGGCGCCGAAATGCTTCACGATCACGGGTCGATCAACATCCTCAGGCTTTTCAAACTCTTTTGGAATCCGCAAGCCTGCCGCACGCATCAATTCGCTCTTTTTATACCGGTCACTTTCCCATGTAAGCATGTTCTTGTTTCCAAAGATAGGAACGTCGAATTCATTTAACAGGCGATCCAAGTCATAGTACGCGACGAAGGAACCATGTGGGATGATGATTGAATCCGCTATTTGCTCTTGCAAGTTGAATATCTCGTTGAAATGATTCACCTCGATGATCTCATTACAGATGCCGAAGGATGCGTAAAAGCTACTGGTGCCCTTCCTGCAAATCAGCAAGGTTGAGAATCCCTCGTCCATTGCACCCCTCAGGATGTTCAAGGCTGAATGACTTCCTATCGTGCAGATTCTTGGTTTTTTCACGACGAATCACGGGTCTTTTAAGCTGCTACGGGAGAATTGTTATACAATTAAAGACACGTGGCTATATAAAACTATGGCGTCTGGCGTCACGACGTGCCATTCCATGAAGCGTGCATTTTAGCCGACAAAAATTTCAGAAATTCCGTGGTGCTTTCCCCTTTATCTATCTCCGGTGGAAATATCACGGTGAACCAACCATGATCGAGAAAATGATCCTCTCCGCGGTCAAGAAAGCACCCACTAGGGAGGTGGCAACCCGCCTTGCAAGGAATACCTTGTCAAACCACGGGTTCACAACATTCGATCAAGAGGAATTTGATGTCCTCGGGGTAAAATCAAGTGGCATTCGCGTCATCATCAAGTTCTGGATAAAACCTTCAAAGAAACCAGTTCCCAAGTTTTATATCAAGAAATTTGACAAGAGTATCCAAGATTTCGTAATACGCAATGATTTACAAGGCGATGTTCACGCGTTCATCATTGCCAATACCCCCTTGGATACTGATGCCTACCGGTATTATAAGGAATTTGCCAGGTTTTCCATGAAATTGATCTTTACTGCAAATGATATCAAGGCTCAATTGAAGCACATGAAGGAAGAAAATCACCCGGGTGTCGAAAAATTCGAGCAAAAAGCACTAGTTGAATTCATTAGTGCATGAAGGCTCGCATTCATTGCATCTTGTCTTTTAATAGACTTGAATATAGGTCCATCTCCTCTTTCCTCACTTTCTTCCACGTGAATTTAACGAGTAACGTGACGAAATCCCTATCCACGATAAGAAGCACCATGAACAAGAATCCAAAAAGAAAAATGTTCGAGTACGTGTAAAGTGGAGTAAGTAAAATGATCCGATGCAAGAAAAACACCCCCAGCGATAACAAAACGGTTGAAAGAATCACGTTTAACCAGTAAAAGAGATGGCGCTTGGAGAATGGATTCCCTATCTTGAAAGCCAGCCAAGAAAATGGCCAAGTTACTTTCTTCCTTTTCTTGTACCTTCGCTTCCTGGTTTCCATGTATTTTCTCTCTGCATCCAAATCGTAATCACGCGGATAGGCAATCAATGGCACGCCAACAATACTCACGAGAAGGGCAAGAATCGGAACCACCCAAGGATTATCCCCGTCGATTATACCCAAGTAACCGATGAACTCATCCCGCTCATTCTCGTCCGTTATGAGCGTGCTGGTCAACGTTTCAAGCACATTCTGGCCGTAGACTGGTAAGTTGCGGTCATTATAATAGCAATACACGTTGACAGATTTCCAATGATTTAAGAAGACCATGGGGGTGGTTCCATTCACGTGGACTCCGGTAAACCAATGACTTTTCCCGGACGCAATGTAGGCATTTTCTACACTCAATAGTCCCTGTGCTTTCAATCTACGAAGGAAAGAGACTGTAACCACGGCAATGCCATCGCAATCATCATGGGCATGGATCCGGTTGTTTAAAGGA
>WJJB01000285.1 GCA_014729935.1 Candidatus Bathyarchaeota archaeon
CGGCCGTTACCAGCCACGCACCCCGGGGTATGCATCCGCACTTGTCTTGCGGTTTGGCTTCACGTATCGCCACGCTGGTGATACATGGTTCCATATTCCATTACACAGCTTCTTGTCGTACACTACCACGCCCTAAATTAAAGGGGCGGGTTTTCTCTCGCTAAAAAGGATAAAGAAGCGAAGTTGAACTACCACTGCCTAAATAAAGGACGTGGCTTTCTGGCGGAAAACGGGTAAAAATGCCACGTTATATTATGGCTGCCCCTTTCACGATGTAATAGATGCCGAGCACTATCAGCACGATGGAAATGGCTACCACCAAGATTTTCGAGGTTATACCCTTGGATTTTGGATCTACTTGTTCTTCAGTCATGATTAGTTCACCTCCCCCAACTTCTCCCCGATCATTCTAATAAACTTTGCGATCAATTCCTTGAAAGCTTAGAGATCATTCCGATGGACCACACAATGCAAGAATCAGGTTGGAAATAGAAAAGAAAGAATTACTGGTTTTCATTCGAACATAAAAGTAATTGAAAAAGAAAGGCTCTAGCTTGAGCCACTATCTTCGAATTTTCTTACCTTTGCTCGAAAGAGGACAAGGACGACGCCGGAGATAGCCAAGATTCCGAAAAGAATCCCCACGTTAAATCCAGGTATCTTATTCGGACCATTATCACCCGCTGGAGGGATCGATACTTCCACCTGCACGTTATTTGACAGGGTGGACCCGGATTCGTTGATGGCAAGCACCGCGAAATAATAGGTGCCATTCGGTCTCGAGAGGGTGCAACTATCGTTCGTCAAGCCAAGGTACACGAGAGAAAAGGCATCAATGGCAGTAATGGGTGCATCATCCTGGTAAAGCGAGAAGTTATCAGCGCCATCAGCGGACCAATTAAGCGCGAAGCTACCGTCGACATCTGGCGAGCCAGCATCCGTTACCAGGTTCACGTTTTGTGGAGGCACGTCCACGAACTCGTATCCTTGAAAGTATACTCCTCCTTGATCCCCATCCTGCCAAAAGCTAACCCACGTGACCACCACGCTTGTATCATTCAGAGACGCGACAGCAGGAAGGCCTTGTCCATCAGTTGTATTCGTGTTGACACGGAATTCACGGGTTAGATTTTGACCTTCTACGTCGAATATCGTAGCATATACGCCACTATTTGAAAGTGGATCTTGCAACGCGCTTTCCCACGTGACGAGGAAACTCTCATTTGCCAATGCGCAAATTTTGGGTCGAACCTGGTCATTAATGGTATGGTTATTCATGGGTAATTCAGCGCTTAAGGCACTTCCCGATACATTGAAGACCCTCGAATAGACACCTTTACCATCACCATCCTGCCCATCGCTCTCCCACGTAATCACGAAACTGGTCTCATTAAGGCGGGCAATCTCCGAGAATTCCTGTGGGCCGGTAATGTGGGTATTGACTTGAAACTCGTCCGTGGAATTCGCTCCCGAATCATCCAGCACCGTCGCAAACACGCCGTAGTTATTTCCATCTTGGTTAGCGCTAGACCAAGTAACCGCGAAATGCGTGCCATTCAGCCCTACTACCGATGGATGGCGCTGGTTAGAGGTTTCATAGTCGTTCACGGGAAGCTCGCCAGTTAATGGGGAACCCGTGCCATTGTAGATCCTGGCAAGGATCCCGTATCCGTCGCTGTCTCCAAGCGCACTACTCCATGTTACCACGAACTTGTTATCGGTTAGCTTCGCGACACTCGGTTCATTCTGGTAGCCCGGGGTATTGATGTTAACACGAAATTCACCAGTAACGTTATTGCCAGTGCTGTTGAATAATTTCGCATAGACGCCAGTTTGATCGCCATCTTGAAAATAACTTTCCCACGCAACGACAAAAAGGTTTTCAGTGAGGGCAACAACCGAGGGGCTAACTTGTTCATCATTCACCTCGGTATTCACGCGAAATTCAGACGTGATATTGTGGCCAGTTGTCACGTTGAAGATGGAAGCATAGATCCCATCATTTGATCCTGGGTCTTGAGGGCTTACCCAAGCCACCACGAAGGTGTCATTCGACAGCATCGCGACATCGGGTAATCGTTGGGAACCAGTTGTGTAATTGTTAGCCATCTCTTCCGCTGTCAAGTTGAATAGCAGTTTACTCTGGTTTGCCACGCGCCCCCTCGTTTCAAAGGTGGGATCCCGATAGGAAGGGGACCTCGCGTGAAAACCCGCCAATATCATCAAGCACAGGATGCTCGAAATGCTCCAAGCCGCCACGTGCTTCTTCATCGATTTATTCATTTTACATCAACCGCATTTCATCAATATTCCTCTTGAAATGATTAGATTGTTCATTCTTGATATGTAAATGTTTTCTGGTCCTTCACTGAAAGGCAAGAGGGCAAATGTTCTGAAGGGAACCTGCACCGGATCCTTGCAATGGCATGGTTATTGTTGAACTCAGGCTCAGGTTGCCATTAGCATCATCTATATCCGAAAACTCATGATGCTATCAAGAGAGGACTTGCCCATATCGATGCATTTTTCTGTTCTGGTGCTAAATGATGACACATGTCAATCAAGGTAGCCTTTATTGGATTTGGACCACGCGCCGCTGGCATCTTGGCGCAGATGATGATGAGTCAAGAACTCTTGGGATATGAGGTGGACGAGGATGGCGATCGTCTCCCCATCTTCGAGCCGATCTCCCTGTTCGATCCATCACAGGACAGGACGAAGCAACCACCATTCGGCATGGCAACATTCGATAGCGTCGATGCCATGCTAGATGCAGGAGGAGATCTCGCTCCTGACGCCGTGGTGGTGGCATCTCCTCCTACCTTCCACGCGGATCAAGTGATGATGGCCCTGGAGCGGGGCTTGCATGTCTTTTCAGAGGTACCTATGGCACTGGAATTGAATGACATCCAGCGCATCATCGATGGATGCAAAGCGGCACCGAATGCCAGGTACATGCTTGGAGAAAACTACGAGTATCATCCGGATGTCCGTTACGCGTCGGCTTTAGCACGGGATGGAAAGCTCGGGGAAATTTTCTATGCCGAGATGGAATACATGCACGATATCCGTTATCGCTGGTATAGGCCTAATTCAGATAGTGGTATCTTTTCACCAGGAAGTGATGGAAAACCGAAGCATACACCTTGGTATTCTGGAATGAATCCCATGATGTACGCCCATAGTATCGGTCCCGTGCTGAAGATCATCGGCTTGGCAAATGGCGGCAGGAAACCATTCACTTCCGTGAACGCCCGGGGTAACCAGAAGGTGGATCCCATCACCAAGGCAATGAATTTCACAGTTGGGTTATTCGAAATGGATGATGGCACCATTGCAAGGTGTGCCAACGCCATGGCCATAATCCGAAAACCCGCCCGGCGGTGCTTGAACGTCTATGGGAACTTGGGATCTTTCGAAGCACACGAGGGTGCCGGTATAGTCCCGAACCGCGTGTTTCTCTCACCAAGCAAATCATTCAATGATTTCAATAACACGTCTATCAAGAAAGTACCGAAAGAAGAAATAAAACGCGTTGGTGGTAATGAAAACGAGCTGGTAGATTGGTCTCGTGCCATCTTAGACAAGAAACCAGCGGCAATCAACGAGATTCACGCGGCAGAACAATGCGCCGCTGGAATATGCGCGGCGCGGAGTGCCCAGGAACGGGTGACCGTGGAAATACCCTCGTACCGGTAGCGGGGCAAAAGCAGGACATTTGTGTCACTTCTGTTGAAAAAGGCTTGGCGGCATGTATTTTAAAAACCGGATGATGATCGAGTGAGATTCCATTCCTTCGTTTTTCTATTTCCCTCATCCTTCTCCCCGTACCCGTCTCCCAGGGGCTTCCCTTCCACCAATTACTTGCCACCTTGAAAAAGAGGAAACGGGATGATCAAGACCTAACGTAATTGCTCGTACGAGAGGTGTACCCGTCCCCAAGATCTACATATTGCATGGTCTCTAGCATGTGGGCACCATGGTCCCGCTCAAACTCCTTCACGCCATTCTGGTGCTTGAACGAGGCACTATTAATCAGCACGTATTCATGGCAATTCAAGCAAGCTTTCACGTTCACGGACATCATTAATTGATCATCTCCTTGGTTGATTTATTTAATACAGCAACCCATTCCTTTTTGAACTACCTCATCTCGCTAATAAAAAAAAGGGCGTGAAGGCTTATCATTCATCAGGAAGTGACAAAATCCCATCGAAAGCCTGTTTCAACCAAGGTAGTGAAGACATACCACTCAATTCAATCAAGGATTGAATAATCCGCCGATGAAATAGGATGCAGTGAAGGCAAGCATTCCTACAATGAGCATCTCCAAGCCAGATTTTAACCAATTCACGCCCGTGATATATTTTTTCAATGCTCCGACCGTAAACAAGCCAAATATCGTCACAAATGTTGCCACCCAAAAAATATGCATGGATTGCATGAATTGGAACGTGATGTATGGAAACGTGGGGAACATGGACCCACCAACGAATGCAATGAAAATCACAAGCACCCCTTTCAATTCCCCGCCTTGATCCAACTCTGCAATGCCGAGCTCATCTATAACCATCTCCCTGACCCACAAGTCGGGATCTTGCGTGATTGTCTCTACAATTTCATCCAGAGTGTCCCCGGAAAATCCTTTTTTCTCGTATATCATGCGGATTTCCTCCTTCTCGATTTCGGGCACCAGCTTTATCTCGAGTCTTTCCTGCTTGATCTCGTTTTCGAAATAATTACGCTCGCTTTTCGCGCTGATGAATTCGCCTGCTGCCATGCTTAGCGCTCCAGCAACGGATGCTGTTAGCAGGGTTATCAGGATGGTTCCTGAATTCAAACCTGCTCCTGCAACACCCGCAAGGAGGGCAAAGATAGAGACGATGCCGTCATTCATGCCAAAGATGATCTGCCGGATGATCTCCCCGCCCTCCACGTGCAATTCATCCCTAAATGGGGCTGGCATCAGGTTTTAACCTCCATGTAAAACTTGGGGTCATGCTTGCAGACCGGGCACACATCATCGGGGGGACCCCCAATTTCCAAGTTCCCGCATACCTTGCACACCCAAAATTTCGTAACCTCGTAATCCTTCCCACTTGAAACGGCTTGAAGTGCCTCGGACAGGATTTCCGAGTGGTGTTCCTCGGTTTCTTTTGCCCATTTCATGCTCAATTTTGCCACCGCTTGACTTTCTCCCCTTATCCTTCGCATGGCCTTAATGAAGCTAGGATACATTTCCTTGAATTCTTCCCTCTCGCCATCTAGCGCCTGCCGTAGGTTATTTTCGGTGGTTCCAATATTAATTTGGTTTAACTCAGGATCGAAATCCATTCCCAAGGCACGCCGGTGGTTTTCCAAGTGAATTTTCTCACCTTCAGCGATAGCCTTGAACAACCCGGAGGTATTATGGAAACCTTCTGCTGCTGCTTGCTCGGAAAATGCCTGGTACTTCCTGATAGCGTTGAATTCCCCGGTGATGGCTACTTTAAGGGATTCTTTCCATTCTTCCAAAATGATACACCCTGTATCTCACCTAATTTCCATGATTTTTTTATGATTCGTTTTTGATTCTATTGGTTCATTCTCAACCATGGAGGATTTGACCTCCATACCATACCGTCATGTGCGTATTATTTAAGCAATCCCGATACTAGATTAATGTAGGGAAATTTTATCCTGTGGCAGGTGCTAGGTTCGATCACCATGGTGAAAACGCAATTTAACTGGAAAATCGTGATACTTGGAGACGGTTCCGTGGGAAAGACGTCCTTGGTCACTTGGTATACCAAGCGCACGTTTGATAACTTCTACCAGCCCACCCTTGGAGCCCAATTCTCCGTCAAGGAACTTGATTTAACAAGTGACACCCGCGTGAAACTATTCTTGTGGGATATCGCGGGGCAGGTGAAATTCTCAGCAATCCGCAAGATGTTTTACGAGAGAGCACACGCGGCGTTATTCGTGTATGACGTGACCCAACCAACTACCTTCGAATCGATTGATACCTGGAAGGATGATCTCGTCGATTCCTTGGGTGAAGATTTTCCAGCCGCCTTGATTGCCAACAAGATCGACCTCGACTCACGACGAGCGATATCCACCGAGGAGGGATTCGAAAAAGCCACCAGTCTCGAGATGCCATATTACGAGACCAGCGCAAAGACTGGAGAAGGGGTTGATGATGCCTTCTTGAACCTATGCCTCCTGCTACATGATAAGCAAATCCAATCAGATTAACTGGTGTATGCCATGCCACTGGGATTATTCTTAATTAAATGGGACCCACTTCAAGGACCGGGAATCTTTGCAAAGAGCTCGGTAAAAGACTACGAGTTGAACCAAGATCAAGTAAATCAAGTATTCATGAGTCATGCATCTGGAAAGAAACCTGCAGAGCGCATGGTCATGCAGGTAGACAAGCTCTCCATTCTCTCTCGATTCTTGGAAAGAAAGGAAAAAAACACGGTGCAACGTTGCTTGCTCATCCTGATCCTTAACAAGGGGGAAAAACCAGATGATTTCGATTCCATCTTGAAAGATCTTGAACCGCAAATATGGGAGAATATATCCAAGTCTCAACTCAAGGTCAACATCCTGATAAACGATGCTTTCAAGAACATGAAGGAGGAACTCACCGCAACATTAGACGCCGAGGTGATCAAGAGGAGGGTGATCAAGCGGGCGCAAAATTTGCTTGATGAAAACAGGATCAACGAGGCACAAGCCCTGCTGGCGCGATCCAAGAATTTGCCACAACAATTGGTCAAGGCTGCGAAGGATGGATTCAATCTTAGACTAGAAAAAAAGTACGAGAAATCTGTTAAAAGCTACGAGGACGCCCGAAAATACGCGACGATGTTGCAAGAACCCGAGCTTGCCGATGAATTCGAAGCCAATGCAAGGCGTTCCGAGGAAATTCCAGTGCTCGAGAAAAAGCGAGAGAAAACCATCAATTCAGCGCGGGAGCACATGAAAAGGGAAGAATTCTTGGAAGCTGCAAAGGAATTCAAGGTAGCAGGGGAACTATCCGACAAGCTCGGAGACATCGTAGGAAAGGAAATCAACTTGAAAAAACATGACATTCTCAGCCAATATAGCGAGCTTGACGGCTTGGCGGATTAGATCCATCACCATCCATTCCTTGATCACGGACGGGAGATCCGGGAAAAGCTTATAATCTCCTTTTTTCTAAGATATTAATGCGTCTTCAAGTTTTGAGGCTAAGAGCATGAAGAAAACACTGACCGTGGTTAATTTTCCCGGACCTCGCGAGATAGAAGCAGACGATGTAGGAATGTTACAGAAAAAGGTAAATATCGACTCGAATGACACCTTCCAAGACGTGAAGAAGAAAGTCCTACAGGCATTTGGCAAGTCGGAATCTGATACCTTTGGGAAGGTATACTTGCAGCAAATGATCGAGATAAGAGACTTGGATAGCACCCAGTATAAGGACAAGAAGTTTTTCGAACTCGGGGTGTTCGATCATTCTGAAGCCATCGAGGTGCATTTCAAGCGCGTCCCCGTGTTATTTCTACTTTACACGAGCTCCAAGAAAACGAAACGCAAGGTTCTCCATGTTGATCCGAAAGAAAGCATCAAGAATGTTAAGCCCCTTGTAAAACGGAAATTTGGGATCTTGGACAACCTTAACATCGATCTGGTACATCAAGGATTCCTGCTTTTGAGTGATAAGAGTCTCAACGATTTCAAGAAATTCGATCCGGCTCACTCGATCAAGGTAATCGTTCACATCCTTGATACCGAGAAGGAAGAAGATTACATGCCCCTTGAATGAACCATTTCCTCTCCATTCCTCCTTTTTTGCAACTCGTGAATTAATTGGACGGATATGGCTATCGCTATGGCAATTCCCAAGATCGCCATGATGATTCCTCCAATTAATGCGTTGTCAATGAGATCGGTCACCGTGCATTCGAGCCTCATGGTCGGAACGATCCCTGAAGATTCAACATTCCAAGCGGAGGGTAATGGCTTGATCGCGAGGTAATACTGGTTTCCCTTGCTTGCCGTGAAAAATAACAGGCCCCCGTGCGACCGGGATAAAAGCACGGGTACACCATTGGCAGTTGGTTCTTCCTGGAAGATATATGCTTGATAATGTTCACCAAGGTCTTGATCGATGGCCAATTTCACCACGTGCGTGGAACCAGGGGATACCTGCAATTTAGTGAAGTATGACCTGGTGGATGCATTCCAAGGGGTGAGAGGGATGCTCACGTTCTGCTGTTCCGTCGAATTCCACTTGTTTTCTTGCAACATCACCATCCCCACGGGATTAAGCAATCCCCATCCCTCGTGATTGTCTTGTGATCCCGACGTGTACCTGGTTTCAAGGGCAGCCATGCATGCAAGGTGCTTAACTTGCGTGTGATTCATTGATGGATACTTTTCCTTGATCAGTAGGAAGATACCGGCAGCCACTGGTGTTGCATAGGATGTCCCGCTACCTATCCTGTATCCCCCCCCGAGGGCGGCGCCTTCCAAATCCACTCCTGGTGCAATCACGTCTGGCTTTAGATGGCCCCCGGCATTTGGACCAATGAGATTATGCGATGCCACTCCAAACAAATCTTCGTCGAATGAGCCCACCGTGATCAGGGAAGGGGCGGCACCAGGTGCTGCAACCCTGGATAATCCCACTTCTCTATTGCCTTGTGCAACGACCGTGATGACATCGTGTTGTGGAAGTGTTGCCATGATCTGGCTTAACTCGTCCCTGCCATCTGCAGAGTCATTATCGTCCCCCCAAGAGCATGACGCAACGGTGATGTTTAGCGTGGATGCTTGGTCAATAATGTAGTTCACTGCATTCAAAGCATCGATGTTTTCCGCCGTCGGGGAACCATCTTCCATGTAAAACATCTTGATTGCTGCAAGATTCGCACCTGGAGCACTTCCAGTGAATCCAGACGCATTTCCCACTCCAAGTGATGCACACATCGTGCCATGGCCATCCAGATCCATACTGGACGAGTAATTCTCGGGTGAGACATCCTTCCAATGCACGCTCTTTCCTTGGAAAACCTCGTGGGAGGCGTTGATACCTGTATCCACGACAGCAAGCGTGCTGCCTGTGCCAGTAATTCCCAACTTCCAAAACAAGTCATTCAAGCCAAAGAGCTCATCGATTGAAGAAGCACGCGTGATATCATGTAACGATATTTCTCCTTGGGAGCCTCTTCCCTTGGTGGATTCCCATCTTCTTTGAACTCCTGAATCCCCTGTTGGAAAAAATAACATGATATTGATGCAAACTAGCAAGAAAGCAACGCAACTTCTAGTTTTCCTAGAACCGGTGATGGTGTTCGTAATCTTATCCATCGGTAATTATCACGTCAATTTGGCATCTTTCACGATCATGGCGTGATCGAATGCTAATCTCATGGCACCCAGCTGGCTCGCCTTGATCCAATTAGCTTCAGCTGCATCATCACTTGGCTGCAATTCCCCATCCTTTACCATGCAAAGAAATGCGGCAGTAATGGTGCGTCCTCGGGGATCCCTTCCTGGAGCCGAATATATGCCCACCAGGGAGCCTATTTCAACTTCCAAGCTGGTCTCTTCCAAGGCTTCACGGATGCAAGCCTGCTCCACTGTTTCATCTGGATCAACGAAACCACCTGGAAGCGCGTATTCACCTTTGAACGGTGGATTTGCCCTTTTTATAAGCACGATTTCCTTTTGAGATCCATTGATTCTCGTGATTATAGCATCGGCAGTCACGGCATATCTCGGGGGGTACTCTGGCATGATATTGCATTCACCAAGGAGATGAATCAAGAGGGATTGGAAACTTCTCGTGTAATCTAAATGGAGAGATGGTATTTGAATTACCTCAATAGTAGATCTCGAATTCATTCTCACCCGGGTGCAATTTGAAGACACGCGGCTCGATCTTCACTGCTCGTGTCTTGATTCCAGTGGGATGCACCCCGTCTAGAGCGGGAACAATGAACATCCCATCGGGGATACTGGATGGAAGGGAGATATTGATTATCACTTCCTTGTTCATCTTTTTCCAAGATACTTTCACATCACCCCTGCAAGTGGGAAACATGCCATCCACCGATTCAAGGTGATGAAATGTGGGAGAAATCTCGATTCGTTCGAAGCCAGGTGCTGCCGGTCGGACACCCAACCAGTAAGTGGAGAGATCGAATGCTGGAGTTGCAGCCCAAGCGTGGCATTCGCTACCATGAATGGACCACGTCTCCCAAATGGTACCCGTTTTCCCCAACCGTAGCATCGGTAGCCACTTGCGAATGAATTTCAGTAAGAGATCATGCCGTCCCACTTTATCGAAGAATTTATTCACGTGGTGCTGGAAGAATGGTTGCGCGACCATGACGAAATCCTTCAGGTTGTCCCCGAACGAGTGATGGGACATGCGCTTGAGATAATAATCATCGATTTGTTGCTTCACGTCTTTCTCGGCACCAGGATATTCGAAGACTCGGGCGATGATCTTCTCGATCTTGGTCTGATCAGTGGTGACTTCCATCAGGACCATGTAAGCATTGGTCATGTAACTCACCTGATGAAGCTTTCCATCGAGGTGAAAATCCCGGTAGCACCCTTCCCCTTCATCCCAGAACAATCCATCGATTGCTTTCTTCATGCTTGCTGCAACCTTCCTAAGACGTTCCCCAACCCGAATATCACCCAGTTTCTCGGCAATGCTTGCCACGAACGACAACGCGTCCATGAACTGGGCGTTCAAGATCGCCCAGGTTCCAGGCTTGTCATGGGGAAAGCTCCAATCGATGAACGTCCAGTAGGGTAAATTAGATAAAAGGCCTGAACGTTCGTCACGGTATTTCCAGAACCACTCGATGGCAAGAAGAAAGTGTGGATACATGTCTTCAAGGACTTTCTCGTCACCATAATACATGTAATAATCCCTGGTCAATTGCATCCAGTACAAGCAATAATCTGGAATGATGTGCGTTTGTGGAACTGCATCTCCTGGATGAAAGCTGTACGTGATGCCATCCTGTCTTTGTCCATATGCAGTGTCATAAATCAATTTTCTCGTCAAACGCGGCTCACCAAAGCACGCGTTGGCAATGAGGGCTTCCGGGTATGCATCGCCTATGTAGGCTCGCTGTTCCCTGGACGGGCAATCCAAGTAAGCGTCCACGGCACAGCAAAGCAAGGTGCGTGCACATGCTTCCCACAATTCCACCAGTTCAGGCTCATTGCACGAAAAAGTACCCCTCCTTGAAATTTTCATGCAAGTTCGATTCGTGGATAACTGGTGGAACCGTATCGTCCCATGCAATTCCCTGATCTTCACGAGCATGTACAGGTAACCCTCCCAATCCCATTGCTCGAAGAATTGATGGCCACCCCTCAATATCACCCTGGAACCCCTTTTATTACTCATCCAGTCGATTAATGGCAAATCATTGCTCATCTTCTCGGAGGGAAGTACATCGATGATAACGTTCTCCGGAGATTCTACCTCGATACGGGGATACCCAACCATCTCATGTGGAAATTTAAGCAAGATTGAAAGAACCTTTCCAGAAGCGCCATCCATGGGCACAATCTCCAATGGACCTTTTCCCGCAAGGAAACCATTCGCGTTGTTCACGGTGAAATGCTCGAGAACCCCGATTGGACCTTCTAACATGTGTTGCACGCAAAAATCAATGTGTTCTTCTTTTTCTTCCTCGTCCATGTCATGGTTGACGTCATCATTCTCGCCAATTTTAAGAATTTCGGAGGGCAAGCATTGTTCCTCGTGCAACCGTTGATTCTCATCACGTAGCAAGGTCTTGACGGGATAATCAAGAATGATGGGTTCGTTCCAAGTGGAATCATCACATTCAATTTCATTCCAATCCCTTGGTACCTTCCTGCTATCGAATTCCTCGAGAAAACCAAGAGCATCATTTTTCAAGGGCATGTCGGATCGTTCCCCTGAATTGATCATTACTCTAGTATCATTACCTGATCCAATCCAAGTCACTGTTCCATCGTAATTCTTCATTTTAACGTCAAATAGCACGCCCCCTTTACCAGAATTATGCGTGTGACGGCCACGACCTCCTGGCCTGGTGTAATAGGCGAAATCTTGTCCATAGAACCGTCCGTGTATTGCAATCACGTTTTTACCTTCTTGCAAGTAATCTGTCAGGTCGTGCGCGTTATAATACCAATAATACGACTCGCAGCGATTGATGCCCCTGCCAACATACCTGCCATTCACGAAGAGCTTGTACCGTGAATCAGCAGTGATGTGGATGATGGCTTGTTCCACTGCACTCCTCATCGAAAAAACATGGCGGAAATAGCAAAATACATTTTTTTCCCCTGCCTGCACCTTCCGCTCATGCCCTGACCGCCGGTGAATTTGTTCCTTGCGTGGTTTTAGCGCGTCCTTTGCCCAAATCCATTTACCATGCCAAGTCAATCTTACCTTGCTTTTTACATCAACCAATGTTTACCATCTCTCTTTTTTTTCATTCTTGGAGTTATCGAGAAAACCGTCTCAGGTATGCCCTGGCTTGTGCAAGATCTTGCTCGGTGTCGATGCATGGGGCGACTCGCGAATAGGCTGACTCAATGACCCGTATCTTGTAGCCATGCTCCAGCACCCGCATTTGCTCAAGTCCTTCAGCAAGCTCCAATCTTGTTGGTTCCCACGAGATGAATTCCAATAAGAAATTCCGCTGGTACGCGTAAATACCCAAGTGCTCGCGCCATTCACAGTATTCAGGTTTCACCGGATATGGGATGATTGCCCGGGAAAAGTATAGCGCATCGCCATTGAGATCTGTTACCACTTTTACCACGCCGGGCTTCCTCAGTTCCTCGTCGGTGGTGATGCGGACGCTCGATGTGCACATCCTGATCTCATCATCTGAAAGCATCGGTTCCACGACCTCCATGATTTGGCCTGGTTGGATGAATGGCTCATCTCCTTGCACGTTTACTATGATTTCAGCTTTCAAATCTTTTGCCACTTCTGCAATCCTGTCACTACCGGATGCGTGATCCTTCCTAGTGAGAATGGCTATTCCCCCGAAGGAAGCAACCTCATCCATGATCCTCTGGTCATCGGTTGCCACGATGACTTGGTCCACTGCCTTGCTTGCCTGCTCCACGGTCCTTTGAATCATCGTTTTCC